>NZ_JAXOVV010000002.1:522-267733 GCF_036663415.1 Salinicola sp. 4072
CCTTACTTTGCCGTTGTCGAACCCAAGTGCTTGTCAGCGCTTGTTTTCTGGGCCGCCGTAAGGAGTGGCGTATTTTAAGGATCTTGGCGGCGATGTCAACATCTTTTTCGTTGAATCCCGCTGGCTCCGGTCAAACCTGGTGGAGCCGATCCTTCGAAGAACTGGGAAGCGATCTTACCGGCTTCACCGCCTTGCGTCAACCGATTTCTTCAATCAAATCAAACGCTTGGCTTTCTTCTCCGCTGCCTCCGAAACCCTGTCTCGGCGTCAGCGGATGCGTACTTTACGACTCTCACCGGCAGTTGGCAACCCTTGGATGAAGAAAAAGTTGATGATACGACCCAGTCGTCATCAAACAGTCACCTCGAGGCCTTCTCTCTTAGATAATCCAGTGCTCCAGAAAGGTATTGACCGGCATCGCTTCGAGCTGCGCAGCATCTTCATACAAGGCGAGTATCCGCTCGCCTCGTTGTGCCGGGAAGCGCGTTGCCAGGTTACGGCGAAACTTCTCTTTCAACAGGGGAATCCCCTCCTCCCGCCGACGTCGATGCCCGAGGGGATATTCCACCGCCACCCGGTCGGTGTGCGTTCCGTCATTGAAGAAGACCTGAATGGCGTTAGCGATGGAGCGCTTGTCCGCCTGGTGATACTCGCGGCTGTATCGCTCGTCTTCTACGATCTCCATCTTGTCACGCAGGAGATCGATGACGGGATGCGCCCGATGGAAGTCATCCTCGTAATGCTCGGCGGTCAAGTCACCGAACGCCAGCGGCACGGCGATCATATATTGCAGGCAGTGATCCCGATCGGCGGGGTTGGCGAGCTCCCCCACCTTGGAAATGATGCGGATGGCAGATTCGTGCGTGGTCACCACGATCCGCTCGACCTCGTCCAGGCGATCGCGCACTTGAGGATGTAGTGCAACGGCTGCTTCGGCCGCGGTCTGGGCATGAAACTCGGCCGGGAAGCTGATCTTGAACAGGACGTTCTCCATCACGTAAGTCCCGTAGGGCTGAGACACGCGAAAGGCACGCTCGGCCTCGGGCTTGATCGCCTGGTCCCTGTTGGTCTTGCTGAACAGGACATCGTAGAACCCCCACTGCGGCGCGGAAAGTACGCCCGGAACGCCCATTTCGCCCCGCATCGCCATATCGGCCAGCCTCACCGCCCGGGACGTTGCATCCCCTGCCGCCCAGCTCTTGCGCGATCCGGCATTGGGTGCGTGGCGGTAGGTGCGCAGACTCTGCCCATCGACGAACGCATGAGAAAGCGCCGAGAGCAACTGCTCGCGGTTGGCGCCCATCAGCTTGGCGACCACAGCCGTCGATGCCACCTTGACCAGCACGACGTGATCCAGGCCTACACGATTGAACGAGTTCTCCAGCGCCAGCACGCCTTGTACCTCGTGGGCCATGACCATGGCGTCGAGTACATCACGAAGGGTCAGCGGTTGTTCGCCCTTTGCCAGGCGCTGCTGGGAAAAGTGATCGGCCACCGCCAGAATGCCGCCGAGATTATCGGAGGGGTGCCCCCATTCCGCCGCCAGCCAGGTGTCGTTGTAATCCAGCCAGCGGATGATGCAGCCGATATCCCAGGCCGCCTTCACCGGATCGAGTCGAAACGGAGTACCGGGTACCCGGGCCCCGTGCGGAACGATCGTACCTTCTACCAGCGGCCCCAGATGTTTGGTGCATTCCGGAAAACGCAGTGCCAACAGTCCGCATCCCAGCGTATCCATCAGACAGTGACGCGCAGTATCCAGCGCTTCCCGACTTTCGATGCGATAGTCGAGCACGTAATCCGCAATCGCCTGAAGCTCCGGATCGTAATCGGGGCGCTGGTTGAAATCGACGTTGGCACTCATGGCATTTCCTTTGATTTGTGACTTGTCCGGCTCGATGTTCGAAGCCGATATCATTGACGCTGCTCGATCGGCACCCAGTCGCGTTTTTCCGGTCCGACATAATCGGCACTGGGACGGATGATACGGTTGTTGGCGCGCTGCTCGAAGACGTGTGCGCACCATCCCGTCAAACGGGAGCAAACGAAGATCGGCGTGAACAACTTGGTGGGAATGCCCATGAAGTGATAGGCGCTGGCGTGATAGAAATCGGCATTGGGGAAGAGCTTCTTCTCTCTCCACATGACTTCATCGACACGCTGCGACACCGCATAGAGGTGATTGTCGCCCACGTCATCCGCCAGTTGTCTGGCCCATCCCTTGATGATCGCGTTACGAGGATCGGACTCGCGATAGATCGCATGGCCGAAGCCCATGATCTTGTCCTTGCGCTCGAGCATTTCGAGAATATGGCGCTCCGCCTCGTCCGGCGTCGACCAGCGGCTGATCATTTCCATCGCCGCTTCATTGGCACCGCCATGCAACGGTCCGCGTAGCGAGCCGATCGCCCCGGTAACGCAGCTGTGCAGATCCGACAGTGTCGACGCACACACCCGCGCCGTGAAGGTCGAGGCGTTAAACTCGTGCTCGGCATAGAGAATCAGCGAGACGTTCATCACCTTGGCGTGCAACTCGGAGGCCGGCTTGCCGTGAAGCAGATGCAGGAAGTGACCACCCACGGAGTCGTCGTCGGTTTCGGTCTCGATGCGCTCGCCGTAATGTGAATATCGATACCAGTAATTGAGAATCGACGGCATGACCGCCAGCAGCCGGTCCGCGTGGCGCTGTTGATCTTCCCTGCGCTGCTCGGTTTCCAGATTGCCCAGCATGGAAGTCCCCGTGCGCAGTACATCCATCGGATGCGCATCGGACGGGACCTGCTCCAATACCTTCTTCAGCGCCTCCGGCAGCGAACGGGAACGCTGGAGCAGCGCAACGTAGTCATCCAATTGACGCTGATTGGGCAACTCCCCCTTGAGCAGCAGGTAGGCGACCTCTTCGAAGCGCGCATTCTCCGCCAACGCCTGGATGTCGTAGCCACGATAGGTGAGCCCCGAGCCGCTCTTGCCGACCGTGCAGATTTCGGTCGAGCCGGCGCTCTGCCCGCGCAGCCCGGTGCTTTTGGGTCGTTCCGCCATGGTAGTCTCCTCCGATAGTCTTCTTCCTGGCTGCGACTCAGTCGCCCCCTTTCTCGAAGAGCGTATCGAGCTTGCGTTCGAAGGCGTGATAGTCGAGGAAGTCGTAGAGCTCTTCTCGTGTCTGCATCAGATCGACCACGTCTCGCTGATGCCCTTTGGCGTGAATGTCCCGATACACCTTGAGTGCCGCGGCATTCATCGCACGGAAAGCCGAGAGCGGATAAAGCACCATGCGACAGCCGACCTCGGCCAGCTCCTGCTGGGTAAATAGCGGCGTAGCCCCGAACTCGGTGATATTGGCGAGGATGGGTGCCTCGACGCCCTCGCAGAACGCCCGATAGTCATCCAGGGTATGCACCGCCTCGGCAAAGATCGCATCGGCGCCCGCCTCGATACAGGCGTTAGCCCGCTCGATCGCAGCGGCCAGACCCTCCTTCTGGAAGGCATCGGTGCGCGCGATGAGATAGAAATCCGCGTCGTGACGGGCATCGGATGCCGCCTTGATACGATCGACCATCTCCGACTGGGAAACGATCTCCTTGTTGGGACGATGGCCGCAGCGTTTCTGCGCCACCTGGTCCTCGAGGTGAACCGCGGCAACACCGGCGCGCTCCATCTCCTTGATCGTGCGGGCGATGTTGAAAGCCCCGCCCCAGCCGGTATCGATATCCACCAGCAGCGGCAGATCGCAGGCGCCAGTAATGCGACGGGCGTCTTCCACCACATCGTTGAGCGTGGTCATGCCCAGATCCGGCAGCCCGTAGGACGCGTTGGCCACCCCGCCGCCGGACAGATAAAGGGCATGATGCCCGACCGCCTTTGCCATCATCGCGCTATAGGCATTGATGGCGCCGACGATGGGCAACGGACGGTGGCGATCGAGCGCTTCACGAAAGCGGGCGCCGGGGCTTGGTTGAGTCATGATTCGATCCTCGGGATGTCGGGAGAGTCGGACGCCTCCTCTCCCAGCGTACGGGCATAATGGGCAGCGACGTTCTCGCGAGAGGCGCTGACATGGCGGCGCATCAGCAGCTCGGCCAGCTCGGCATCGCCCGCTTCGATCGCATCGACGATACGATGGTGCTCGACGAACGCTCGTTGCGGCCGGGAGCCCTTGGCACTGAATTGGGTACGATAGAGCCGCACCAGGTAATAGAGGTCATCGCACAGCAAGGTCATCAGCATGCGATTGTGGCTGCCTTGCACGATGCGATAATGAAAGTCGAGATCGCCCTCGCGCTGGTAATAAGCCTCTCCACTGGACAAGTCTTCCTGACGTTCGTGAAAAGCCAGCACTTCTCGCAGCCCGGCAATTTCCTCGGCGGTCATCGACTTCGCGGCCAGTCGCGCCGCCATGCTCTCCAGCGCCTCACGCACGTCGAACAGCTCCAGCAGCTCGTCCATCGACAGCTTGACGACCCGGGCACCGACATGGGGCACGCGCTCGATCAGGCGATAGGTTTCCAACCGGCGCATGGCTTCCCGCAACGGCCCCCGGGAGATACCGTAATGCGACGAGAGGTCCGGCTCCGTGATGCGCGTGCCGGGTGGCAGCTCGCCACGAACGATGGCACGCTGAAGCTGGTGGAAAACGCGCTCGGCCAGGGTACGAACTACAGGAAGTTCGGTGTCGGCATCGTGCGCATCGGAAGTTGGTTGAAACATTAAGTTGTTAACAATCAAAGGGCGAAGACCCAATCATAGGCGCCCCGTTTTCCCGGGGCAATGGAAAAAACGTCGCAGATATCGCACTTTAGTCGAAAACCACAAACTTCTTTCTGCATCATTGTCGACAATCAATTCCACAAGCGGCCAGACACCGGCAGATACGCTTCCGCTCCCGGCGCCATTCACGTTCGCCCCACGAGAGCGCAAAGACCTCGCTCATCATCACGACTCCCGATAGACTTGCCGCCAGGCATTCGTTGCCCGCATGACAAGGCTTTCGATGCCGTGTCGTTGTTTCATTCGTCAGGAAAAAGGTGTTCATGGCTGACGCGCGACCGTGGCTCGAGATAGCCGACCTTCCCTATACCTCCGATCCCACGTCGCTCTTCGAACGATTGCAGTCGCGTCCCGGTGCCGTATTACTGGACAGCGGCCGTCCGGGCGCCCCGGGTGGACGCTTCGACATTCTCAGCAGCGATCCGCTGGCGATGCTGACCATCGATGACGGCCACCCTCGTTGCGAGCCGTCGATGCCACTGCCCGCCGCCCCCTTCGCGGCACAGCAGGCCTTGCTGGAGCACGCCGAGACCGAACTGCTGCCGAGACTGTCGGACACCGTCGCGGCGCGGGCCAGCGCTCTTCCCTTTCTCGGCGGCCTGCTCGGCTACTGGGGCTATTCGCTGGTCAAGGCTCACGATGCGACGGACGACGCTGCCCGGCGAGCCGCCCGCCGACCGGGGCCCGGGCTGCCCGAGGCCAGGCTCGGGCTCTACGACTGGGCGCTGATTCAGGATCACTACGCCCGGCGCACGTTCGTTGTCGCCACGGCCGAACGTCGCCAGCAGGTCATGGCCTGGCTGAACGAGCCTGCAACGCCGACACGGCCCGGCTTCACCCTGACCCGCCCCTTCGTGGCCGACCTGGATCGCGCCGGCTATACACAGCGCTTTCAGCGGGTCATGGACTACCTTCACGCGGGTGACTGCTATCAGATCAACCTGGCCCAGCGCTTTACCGCCCATTTCCAGGGGAGCACCTGGCAGGCGTACCAACGTCTTCGTCAGGCCACGCCGACGCCCTACGGCGGTTATCTCGCTTGGGAGGACCAAGCCATTCTGTCGCTGTCGCCGGAGCGCTTCATCGGTATCGCCGATGGACGGGTCGAAACCCGCCCGATCAAGGGGACTCGCCCCCGTGGCTCGACGCCCGAGGACGACCGGCGTCTGGCAGCAGAGCTACAGCAGAGTGCCAAGGATCGCGCAGAGAACGTCATGATCGTCGATCTGCTCCGCAACGACCTCGGCCGTGTCTGCCGGCCCGGCAGCGTCACGGTTCCCCAGCTCTGCGGACTGGAGAGCTATGCCAACGTACATCATCTGGTCAGTATCGTGCATGGGAAACTCGCAATCGGTGCGAGGCCGCTGGATCTGCTGGCTTCCGCTTTTCCCGGCGGCTCGATTACCGGCGCCCCCAAGCATCGCGCCATGCAGATCATCGACGAGCTGGAGCCCTCTCAACGTAGCGTCTACTGTGGCAGTCTCGGCTATCTCGATCGTCGCGGCCGTCTCGACACCTCGATCGCGATCCGTACCGTCATCGCCGATGGAGACACGCTACATATCTGGGGCGGCGGCGGGCTGGTCGCGGATTCCGACGAAGAGGCCGAATATCAGGAAACGCTGGCCAAGATCGCACGACTGATGCAAGCGTTAGCGGGTTGAAGCCGTCGCGAGCCCGATTTCTGATAGCCTTTCCCTGGCTGACGCCGCCCGACGCCACCTCTAGACATCGATTCTTGCCTTGAAAGCCACCACTCGCTTGCCTCACATCGCGAAGCCGGAATCCACGGCTGCTCGCTACCTGGCCCGCCAGCGGCGTCAGCGGGGGTTGATCGTCCTGACCGCCCTGGCGGTCCTGGCTTCTCTCCTGGCCGATGTCGCCACCGGCCCGGGTGCCTATGCCCTTCCCGACGTGCTGAAAGCGTTGGTCGCACCGTCGGAGGTGTCTCGCGTCCTCCAGATCGTGGTATGGGAGATTCGGCTACCGGTCGCCTTGATGGCTATCATCGTCGGCGCCAGTCTCGCCGTCGCTGGTGCGGAGATGCAGACTCTGCTCGACAATCCGCTCGCCGACCCGTTCACGCTCGGCATCTCTTCGGCGGCCAGCTTCGGCGCCGCGCTGGCCATCGTGCTCGACTTCGGCCTCCTGCCGGTGGCCGGCACGCTGCTGCTGACCGGTAACGCCTTCCTGCTGGCCATGTTCGCCTCCCTGGCGATATGGGCCTTGAGTCGACTACGCGGCGTCAGCATCCAGACGATGGTGCTGATGGGCATCGCGATCATGTTCTTCTTCAACGCGCTGCTGGGAATCCTGCAGTACGTCGCTTCCGCCGAGTCGCTGCAGCAGCTGATGTTCTGGTCGCTGGGCAGCCTGGACAAGGCCAGCTGGGGAAAGCTCGGGCTCGCCGGCCTGGCATTGCTGGTCACGATACCCATCTTCGTCAGGGCACGGTCGCGACTGACCGCCCTGCGACTGGGAGACGTTCAGGCCAAAGCGATGGGTATCGATGTCGGCAGACTTCGGCTGCGCATGCTGCTGTGCTGCGCACTGCTGTCGGCGACGGCCGTCGCCTTCGTGGGAACCATCGGCTTCATCGGCCTGGTCGGTCCGCACATCGCGCGCCTCCTGGTAGGCGAGGACCAGCGCGTGTTCCTGCCGATGTCCGCGCTGACCGGCGCCCTGATTCTGTCGTTGACCTCGATCCTGTCGAAGACCCTGATTCCCGGCATCCTGCTGCCGATCGGCATCCTGACGGCCCTGATCGGCCTGCCGTTCTTCGTCTCGCTGATCCTGCGTTCGCGCCGGGAGCCATGGCGATGACTCTCACCATCGATCATCTCGACTGTTCGCTGGGGAAGCGTCGAATACTGCACGATCTCTCCGGCCTGAGCGCAAGACCGGGCGAGATCACGGCATTGATCGGCCCCAACGGCTCGGGCAAATCGACGCTGCTCAAGGCGATCGCCGGCATCGAAGCGGCCAGCGGTCGCATCCGGCTGGGCGAACGGCAACTCGATGCGCTATCTCTCGAGCAGCGCAGCCAATGCCTCTACTATCTTCTCCAAGATACCAGCACCCAGGCGGCGCTGAGTGTTTTCGAAGCCGTCCTGCTCGCTCGTCGCACGCAGGTTGCCGAGCCCGCCGCCACCGCGCTGTCGGCGGTCGAACGAGCCCTGACATCGCTGGAACTCGACCCCTTGGCCGAGCGCGAGCTGGTCATGCTTTCCGGCGGTCAGCGCCAGCGAGTCGCGATCGCGCAGGCGATCGTGCGAAAACCGAAGCTGCTGATGCTCGATGAACCGACCAGCGCGCTGGACCTGCACCACCAACTGCAGGTGCTCGACTATCTTCGGCGTCTGGCGCGCCGCGAAGGGATCGTCATCGTTCTCGCGATTCACGATCTCAACCTGGCCGCCCGCTTCGCCGATCATCTGTGGGTCGTGAAGGAAGGTCGACACATTGTCAGCGGCATGCCAGAGCAAGTGCTGACCCCCGAGCGCCTGCGAGACATCTATGCTATCGAAGCCCATGTGGAATGGCCGATCGAGGCCCCGCCTCGTGTCATCCCGCTATCGGCCCTGCACCGGCTGGGTGACTAATAATCAGAAGATTGATTTCTAACGCCAACTAGATAATCTGGTTATATATCCATCTAACCAAACGGTATTGGTCGATGCCTGGCCGCCCTTGCTAGAGTGACAGCCATTCCACGCCCCGTCGGATTTTGCCCACCTTGCGGCGTGACCACCCTGAAGGAGTCAGCCATGGCGTTCGACCTCGATGCCCTGAACCGTGAAATCGGCCACGATCCGCTGGCCATTACCGAATTTGCACTGAGCCTGGATCAGAAGGCGATCTGCACCACCAACTTCCGTCCGTTCGAGGCCGTGATACTGCACCTGGTCACTCGTGTGCGCCCCGATATTCCCGTCGTGTGGATGGATAGCGGCTACAACACGCCGGAGACCTATCGCTTCGCCGAGGAACTGACCAGGCAACTCGACCTCAACCTGACCATCTACCACCCGCTTCGCTCACGGGCCCATCGCGAGGCAGTGGAAGGCCCGACACCGCAGATCGACGACCCGCGTCACGCGGCGTTCACCGAAGAGGTCAAGCTCGAACCGTTCCGCCGCGCCCTGGCCGAGACGGCGCCGGATGTCTGGTTCACGGCACTGCGGGCAGAAGACACCGCGGAGCGCTCGCGCATGCAGCCCCTGTCCCGCAATGCCGATGGGCTGTTGAAAGTGGCTCCGGTACTGCACTGGACCGCCAAGCAGATGTATCAATACCTGCAGCAGCACGACCTGCCCAACAACTTCGACTACTTCGATCCGACCAAGGTGGAAGAAAAGCGCGAGTGCGGTCTGCATTTGCAACATTGACCGGCAACGCGTCTCGCTCGGTCCGCACCCTATAACGCATGAGCCCCGCCAGTGGCGGGGCTCATGCGTTGAGAAAAAGATCGTCTGCTGGAAACGATCCCGACAGGAACCGGCCTCTACGACACGGTTTCTACAGCACCGGCAGCTGAATTCCCTCGAACAGCTCGGCCTCGTGCCGCGGCCCCGCCGCCAGCGCCGCCTCGACGGTTTCTCGATCGAGGTGTGGTGCCATGCGCTTGACGAAGTCGTACATGTAGGTACGCATGAAGGTGCCGCGACGTATGCCGATCTTGGTGGTGGAACTCTCGAACAGATGCGACGCATCCACGGCGATCAGGTCGCTGTCGGCAACGGGGTCGACGGCCATGTGCGCAACGATGCCAATCCCCAGTCCCAGGCGCACGTAGGTCTTGATCACATCGGAGTCGGCCGCCGTAAGCACGACATTGGGCGTCAGGTCCCGGGACTTGAACGCATCATCGAGCTGCGAACGACCGGTAAAGCCAAAAACGTAGGTGACCAGAGGATGTTCGGCGACGCGTTCGAGCGTCAGCTCGCCGGTGGCCAGCGGGTGCCCCTTGGGTACGAGCACGCAACGATTCCAGCGGTAGCACGGTAGCAGTACCAGATCGTTGAACAGCTCCAGCGACTCGGTGCAGATCGCGAAATCCGCGGACCCTTCACTGACCATCTGCGCGATCTGCTTCGGCGTCCCCTGCTGCATGTGAAGAGCGACATCCGGATACTTCTGCCGAAACTCGCTGATTACGCCAGGCAGCACGTACCGTGCCTGGGTGTGCGTGGTGGCAATCGCCAGGTTACCGCGGCGTTCGTCGCTATGTTCCTGCGCGACGTGCTTGATATCCTCGACCGTTCGCAGCACCTTGCCGGCCAATTCGACGATCGCCTCCCCGGCGGGTGTCACGCGAGTCAGATGCTTGCCGCTGCGCGCGAAAATCTCCACCCCGAGTTCGTCTTCCAGCAGCCGAATCTGCTTGGAGATACCGGGTTGCGACGTGAACAGGCTTTGGGCCGTCGCCGATACATTGAGCTGATGCCGTGTCACTTCCCATACATAGCGCAACTGCTGAAGCTTCATAAGCGACCTCGTGGCTTCCCGACTCGCCAAAAATGGCATAAGAAACGATTTAAAGATTACTTTACGCAATAAGTGGCAGCACGTGAAGGCCAAAAAACGCTATTCCGGATATGAAAAAATGACCTTTAATAACTTGGCGCTATCGTTTCGATAAGCCAGGATATTTGCCAGCATCCCATGCAAGGGCTAACATCGACGCCATAAGCTCGGTAAGAGCCCAATGTCTACAGGAGTTAACGTCATGTCCAACAACGTCGATGTCACCACGGCCAATTTCGAACAGGAAGTGCTGAATTCGGACAAGCCCGTTCTGCTCAAGTTCTGGGCGCCCTGGTGCGGTCCCTGCAAGATGATGGCGCCCGTCGTCGATGAAGTCGCCGATGAAAAGGCCGAGGATATCAAGGTCGTCAGCGTCAATGTCGATGACGCCCCGGAGATCGCCTCCGAGCACGGGGTGCGCGGGGTTCCCACGGTGATGCTGTTCAAATCCGGCGCCAAGGTCGCTTCGCTGGTCGGCGCGCAGTCCAAGTCCCAGCTGACGCAGTTCCTCGAACAGAACGGCTGATACCGGCAGACCGTCGACAGATAGTCTCGGTTTCGCCATATCCTCAAGGCCGCACTCTCGTGAGTGCGGCTTTTTCATGGCCGCCATTCCGGTCGCCGGGTAACCGAACGGCAGTCGGAACCTCGAGAGGCCAAGCCAGCCTGCTCTCGAACTGGGTCCGGCCGGTCGAATCTTCGGTGTCTGACGCTACCCGATCGCTACTCGATTTCTTCCTCCAGCTCATCCAGCGCTTCCTGAGCCTTGCGCTGACGCCGCCGTCTACGCTCCGAGGGGCTCAACATCTTGGCGATCCAGCGCGTCTCGGGATGGCTGTCCAACGCGATCTTGAGCGTCATCGTCAGCGGTACCGACAGCAGCATGCCGACCGGCCCCAGAACCCACCCCCAGACCACCAGGGAAAGAAACGCGACCAGCGTCGATAGTCCCATCGTTCGGCCCATGACACGCGGCTCGACGATGTTGCCAAGAATGAAGTTGATGGTGAGATAGGTACCCGACAGGATCAGCGCCTTCACTACCCCGCCGTCCGGCATCGCGAGTGTCAGCAGGACCGGCGGCACCGCGGCCAGCACCGAGCCGATATTGGGAATGTAATTGAGAATGAAAGCCAGCGCCCCCCAGAGCAGCGCGAACTTCACCCCGACGAGCCATGCCGAAATCGTGACCAGCACCCCCGTGATCAGGCTGATCACGGTTTTTACTGCCATGTAGCGCTTGAGGTTGTAGCTGAACTCGGTGAACCGCTCCAGACTCGGCCCCGGATTGGTCAGTGCCCTGGCCACCTTCTGGCGAAAATCCAGCGTCTCGAACAGCATGAAATTGACCATCAGCAGAATGACCAGACTCTGGGACAAGACTAGGCCCAGGCCGCTGAGAAAGCCGGAGACCCAGCTCTGGTCGTCGGAGTCGTCGACCATGTCGGAAAGCTGCTGCGGCGAGACGGAGAGCCCCTGGTTGGCCAGCCACTCCAGCAGAGTCAAATAGTGCCCTTGGAGCTGCTTCTGCGTTTCCGGCCAGCTCTCCATGAACATCGCGAAGCTGTTGGCCAGCAAGGTGCCGAACAGCGCCAGCAATCCGCCCAGTATCAGCAGCGTGATCAGTACGGCCGCAAAGGAATTGACCCCTCGGCGGTAGAGCCAGTGGACCGGCGAGGCACAGATCACGGCAACGAACAGCGACAGCAGTATCGGGATGATGAGACTTTCCGCGGCGCGTATCCCGGCGATGATGATCGTCAGCGACGCCAGCGTCAGCATCAGATTGAAGGGAACGTTCCGAAACGTGGGTTCCTGCCCGGGCGACATAGTGATAATCCTAGTGACACATCCTGTGAATCGAGACAGTAGCACGATCCTTGCACGGGTTCGTTGCCACGATGCAAAGTGTCGGAAATATCCTCTTTATCCAGACGCTGAACGCAGACACGCCCGAGCCAGAGCCCGGGCGTGTCTGCCAACCTCGATCGACATCCGATCTTCGGCGATCAACCATAACGGCCGGTAATGTAGTCCTCCGTCCGGGATTCCTTCGGCTGGGTGAAGATCCTGGTCGTGTCGTCACACTCGATCAAACTGCCCAGATACATGAAGGCGGTGATATCCGAAATGCGGGCTGCCTGTTGCATGTTGTGCGTCACGATGACGATCGTGTAGTCCTTCTTGAGCTCGTTGATCAGGTCTTCGATATACCCGGTCGAGATAGGGTCCAGCGCCGACGTCGGCTCGTCCAGCAGGATCACTTCCGGCTTCACCGCGATGGTGCGGGCAATGCAAAGTCGCTGCTGCTGCCCGCCGGAAAGCGCCTGACCACTCTGCTTGAGCTTGTCCTTGACCTCGTTCCAGAGCGCCGCCTTGCGCAGCGCCCACTCGACTCGCTCTTCGAGCTCGCGTGCCGAGAGCTTCTCGTAGAGACGAATCCCGAAGGCGACGTTGTCGAAGACCGACATCGGGAACGGCGTCGGCTTCTGAAAGACCATCCCGACCCGGGAGCGCAGCAGGTTGAGATCGACGCCCGAATCGTAGATGTCGTGATCGTCGAGCAGGATCTGCCCCTCGGTCCGGATCCCCTCGTAGAGGTCATGGATGCGGTTGAAACAGCGAATCAACGTCGACTTGCCGCACCCGGAGGGGCCAATGAAGGCCGTGACCTGACGCTCCGGAATTTCCATGGAGACGTTCTTGAGCGCCTGGAACTTGCCGTAATAGAGGCTCAGATCGTCCACCCGCAACTTGGTAGCAACCTGGGGAGCAGGCGTCGCATCGACGGGATCGGCGTCGCGTTTCTGCTTGAGAGAAATATCGGCTGTCATGGCAGTCTCGCAGCTGGAAATCAGGAACGCTGGCGCGAGAAATAGCGCGCCGCAATGTTCAGAATCAGGATGGCAGCGGTCAGGATCAATGCACCGCCCCAGGCCAGTGCAACCAGGTCGGGAATGAAGGCATTGATCGTCATGTTCTGGTAGATGGTCATCGGCAGGTTGGCCATCTCGCTACCCAGGTCGAATAGATTCCACTGGTTGGAATTCAGCGACGTGAACAGCAGCGGTGCCGTCTCGCCACTGATACGGGCAAAGCCCAACAGGATACCGGTCAGGATGCCTGCGCGAGCCCCGCTGTAGCAGACCCGAACGATGATCCACCAGCGATGGGCGCCCAGCGCAGCGGCCGCTTCACGCAGCGAATTGGGGATCAGACGCAGCATGTCCTCGGTGGAGCGAATCACCACCGGCACGATGATGACGGTCAGTGCCAGCACGCCCGCCCAGCCGGAGAAGTTACCCATCGGCACGACGACCACGGCGTAGATGAACAGGCCGATGATGATCGACGGTGCCGACAGGAGGATATCGTTGATGAAGCGAATCACCTTCGCCATCAGTCCCTTGCCGCTATACTCCGCCAGCCAGGTGCCCGCAGCGACGCCAATGACGGTACCGATCAGGGTCGCGGCGCAGGTCATGATGAACGTTCCCCAGATCGCATTGCCCAGGCCGCCGCCGGTCATCCGCGTACGCTCGACGAAGGTCGACGGCGAGATCGCGCCGATGCCCTTGGTCACCAGCGTGAAGAGGATCGCGAACAGGAAGACGAACCCGATCACGGTGGCCAGCTGACAGAGCAGCATCACCAACTGATTGAGCCGTTTGCGTCGGCGGTAAAGCGGCGTTTGACTGATATTCATGGCTCTCTCCTGCCGCTTACGCGTGACGACCGGTACTGTTGCGCAACAGATAGCGCGCGAACGCCAGTACCGCAAAGGTGATCAGGAACAGAATCAGACCGAGCGCCAGCAGCGCCGAGCGCTGAGTGCCGTCCGACTCGGAGAACTGGTTGGCGATCAAGGCTGCGATCGACGTGCCCTGCCCGGTCAGAGTCGTGTTCAGGAACAGGTTGTTGCCGATCACGAACGTTACCGCCATGGTCTCGCCCAGCGCACGCCCCAGACCGAGGACGACACCGCCGACCAGACCGCCTTTCACCGACGGCAGAATCACGCGCCGCGTCACTTCCCAGGTCGTGCAGCCCAGCCCGTAGGCGGACTCGCGCATGACCGCAGGCACGGTATTGATCACGTCCCGGCTTACCGCCGTGATGAAGGGAATGATCATCACGGCCAGAATGATGCCCGCCGTCGTCAGACCGGTACCGGCGGGAAAGACCGTAGGGAACCAGGTGCGCAGCAACGGTGCCAGCACTTCCATACCCCACATGCCGTAAATGATTGATGGGATACCTGCCAGCAGCTCGATCAACGTGCTCAGCGGCTGACGCAGGAACCCGGGGCATCGCTCGGTCAGGAAGATAGCGATGCCGAAAGAGACCGGCACGGCAATGACGATCGCGATGAACGACGTCAGCAGCGTCCCGTAGATTGCCGGCAGTGCGCCAAAGACCTCGACGTTGGCCGCCCAGCGGTTTTCCGTAAGAAAGTCCAGGCCGTAACGCTGGATTGCCGGCCAGCTGGACAACATCAATGACGCGATGATCGCCCCGAGCAGCAGCAGCACGGCAAAGGCGAACGCGAACAGCGTGCGCTCGAACCATACATCGATGCGTGCCTTGCGTCGTAGCCGCTTGCGGGCAGCATCGCTGAGATGCCCCAGGCCGCTGGCTTGAATCGCGTTGGAGGTGGCCATCTTCATTCCTCATCGACTTGCCAACATGCCGCCAACCGGCGGCATTCGATACAGCGCCGCGACGGAGGCGGTATCCCGCCCACCGTCGCGGCATGTCATGCAGGGATTACTGGTTCCAGACAGCGCCGCCATCCGGACCCTGGATTTCGCTCCAGCTGTCGCGAACCATCTCGGCGACGTTCTCCGGCATCGGCACGTAGTCCAGCTCCTGAGCCATCTCGCTGCCGTTGTTGTAGGCCCAGTCGAAGAATTCCAGTGCCTGACGCGCAGCGTCGGCGTCCTGGACTTCCTTGTGCATCAGGATGAAAGACGCACCGGTGATCGGCCAGCTTTCGTCACCCGGCTGGTTGGTCAGCACCAGATACATGCCCGGCGCGGCCTTCCAGTCGGCGTTGGCGGCAGCAGCCATGAACGATTCCATGCTCGGCGCAACGACTTCGCCGGCCTGGTTCTTCAGGTGCACCAGGCTCAGGTCGTTCTGGGCCGCGTAAGCGAACTCGACATAACCGATCGCGCCATTGGTGTTGGCGATCTGGCTGGCGACACCAGCGTTCGCCTTGGCGCCGACACCGGCCGGCCACGCGACGGACTTGCCTTCACCCACGTTGTTGGCGAAATCTTCGCTGACCTGGGACAGGTAATGCGTGAACAGGAAGTTGGTGCCCGAGCCTTCCGCACGGTAGACCGGCGTGATCTGGGTATCCGGCAGATCCATGTTCGGGTTCAGCTTGGCGATCGCCTCGTCGTCCCAGCTGGTGATCTTGCCCTGGTAGATGTCGGCCAGCGTCGGGCCGTCCAGGTTGAGCGAACCCCCTTCGATACCTTCGACGTGGAATGCCGCGACCACGCCGCCCATGACCATCGGCCACTGCATCAGGCCGTTCTCGTCGAGCTCTTCCTTGGTCATCGGTGCATCGCTGGCGCCGAAGGTGACCGTCTTGGCGACGATCTGCTGAATGCCGCCACCGGAACCGATCGCCTGATAGTTGAGGCCGACACCGGATTCATCCTGGTAGGCGTCCGCCCACTGCGAATAGACCGGGTACGGGAAGGTTGCGCCGGCGCCGGTAATGGCTTCCTGGGCCTGAACACCAGCGGCACCCAGAACCAGCGATCCGGAAATGAGCGTTGCGAAGACGTGTTTAAGCATAGCGATATCCTGTTTCCACCTTGAATGCGTGAGCGATAACGACGTTGCGAAGGTTGCCAACACTCTCAGCACACACCGTACTTCAGTGTCGTGACAGTTTTATGACACCGATGTAGCAACTATCGCGAAGGTTTCGAGGTCGTGCCCGCCCTGTTATGAAAAAACCATCGAACGATTGCCTGAAGTCTTCAGGATCGTCGATGGTTCTTTGACGGAGCATTACCGTGACAACCTTCGCGCCACCACAGTGGCAAGGTTTGATGACAACAGGATGACAAACGTCAAATCGGGTAACGATATCGCCGCTTCGGGTAACGGCTCAGGATGTCATCTCGTCAGACACGACACGGCGTTTGAGCGCCCGGCCGGCCAGCATGCGAACGGCAACATTGCCCAGTAGCGTGGCGCCCAGCATCGTCAGCACCGTCGGCCAGGCGCTGGCCAGTTCAAAGGCCCCTACCAGCGCCCCCGAGACGGCGCCGCAAGTAAACTGCAGACAGCCTTGCAACGCGGTCGCCGTCGCGCTCATGCGCGGGAAATGATCCAGCATCGACGACATCGCATTGGGGCTGATCAGCCCCTGCATGCCCACGAACACCACCATCAGCGGCGCGACGGTGAAGATGGAGTCCAGCCCCGTCGCCACCATGGAGACCAGCAGTAACCCCGCCGTGAGCTGGATTCCCAGCCCCAGGAGCAGATTCTGCTGCGGTGTGCGCGTCTTCAGCAGCCGGATATTGAGCCGGCTGGACGATGCCATGATCAGGATGTTGGCGCCGAAGACGAAAGGATAGAGCGTGGTCGAAAGCCCGTAGTGCTCCATGTACAGATAAGGAGAGCCGGTGATGAACGCGAACATGCCGGCAAACGACATCGACACCGCACCGATGTACCCCATCGCTTCGCGATGCCGAAGCACGCTGACGTAGTTGCCGAGGATCTGACGTGCCGAAGGCGCCTGCGGATCGCGTCCATGGGTTTCCGGGAGATAGCGCCCCAGCAGCCACAGCACGAACGCGGCATAGACGGCGAGAAAAAGGAAAATCAGCCACCAGTCCGCCAGATTCAGCAACGCACTGCCGATGGCGGGTGCCACCAGCGGCGCCATCATCAGGATCATTACCATGGTGGACATCACCTTGGCTGCCTCGCGGCCACTGAATCGGTCACGCACGATCGCCGCGGAATTCACCACGCAGGCCCCGCCGCCCAGCGCCTGCACGAACCGCCACCCCCACAGTGTCGCCAGCGAACCCACCTGGGTCAGCGCCAGACTGGCGATGAAGAAGACGCCTAGCCCCAGCATCAACACCGGCTTACGGCCGAAGCGATCCGAAAGCGGCCCGCAAATCAGCTGACCAAGCGCGAATCCGAACAGAAAGACGCTGAGAGACAGCTCCGTATGATGCACGCTGGCACCAATCGAAGCAGCCAGTGACGGCATCGCCGGCAGATAGGCATCGATTGCCAGCGGCGCCAGCGCCGTATTGGCTGCGACCAAAAACGCCAGACGGCGTGCGCTCAAAGTCGTCACACTCTCTCCTTAACACTCCGGCGCCTCACTCCGATTTTCCTGCCGGAGGCAAACTGGAAGGAACCCATGGGAAATCAAGCAAAAACGCCTTGCCAAAGCGGCAAGGCGCGAAGGTTCGACACCCGATAATCACAACATAGCATTCTAAACACGATCCTGAGGCTGCCGCGGAAGGCTGCCCGGTCCCGGCTCATGGCTGGTGCTTCTGTTTCCGGCCCGACAGCTCGTCATGCCCGGCACCTAATCGTTCGGATCAGCCGCGCGATGGCGCGTTGGTGCGCTGTGACTCGAGCAGTTCGACGAACGGCTGAAACTCGTGCCGATTGTGCTCGCTCATACGCATGAGGATGCGGTGAGCCTCGAGGATTCGCCGCTGGATGTCATTTTCATCCGCCTCGACATGGGGCAGCTCGTCCAGCTCCGACGGCTCGGTCAGCGGGGCTTCCAGCAGCGTGAAATAGCGCGCGAATCCCATCACATCCAGCATGCGCCGCACGTCCGGATGTTCGGCGATGATCGTGGGTGGGTCATCCAGCCGCCCCTGTACGGCCATCGCCACCTTGGCCAAAAAGCCCAGCGCGGTCGAATCGACATTGGTTGCCTCGCGCAGATCGACCATCACCGCGCGCAGCCCCGGCAGTTCCGCCAGGCGCTGGGCCTCGGCATCCAGGGTGGCACACAGCGTCAGCCGCACGTCACCGCACAGCTTGAGCACAAATACGCCCGACTCGAAGGCCGCCTTGATTCGCCCTTCAATCATGGTCGAAACCACTCAGTGTCATCATGCTGAGATCATCCGGCAGAGGATCCCCCAGCGCCAACCCTTCCCTCAGATCGTCGACGCTGGTGCAGTGTGTCGTGCGGCGCTCGAGTTCCTTGAGCCGCGCGTCCAGTGAATCCGCCGGCAGACACTCGAGAATGCCGTCGGAGCAGAACCAGAGTCGAAACGATTCCGGCAAAGGACAACCATAGATGGGGTACTCGACATCGGGAAACAACCCCACGGGAGGCCCCTCGCCTCCCAGATAAGCGCTACGCCCCTCAGCCTGCAGAATCGGCATAGGTAATTGAGCGCCGAGCGCATAGTGCAGAAAACGACGCTCGTGGTCCAGCACCCCGGCAAAGACCGTCGCATGCTTGCCGATTCCGGTCTCGAGCAGCTCGCGGTTGAGCTCACCCAACCATCGGGACGGAAATGCCTCCGGCAACAATGTGCGCCACTGGGCCAGCCAGCGGTTGCAGAGATACCGCAGAAGCACGGTAACGAACGCCGACGAGGAGCCGTGCCCGGCGACGTCGGCAAAGTAGAAGAAACTGTAACGGTCGTCGCAGCGCTGGAAATCCAGAAAATCGCCCGACAGGTACAGGGATGGCGCGAACCAGTAGTCACAGCGCACGCCAAGGTGCGTAACGCCCTGGGGCGGCAGCAACTTGCGCTGCACGTGGCCTCCCGCACGCTGATCGTCCCGCAGCATGGCGAGATGTTTCTCGAGACGTTCGTTGAGCGCCTCGAGCTCTGCCCGGCTCTGGCTATGATCACGCGACAGCCGATCCAGTTCCAGGGCTCGCTCGACCAGACGCCGCAGGATATCGGCATGCTTCAACGGCTCGACCAGATAGTCGATCAGGCCTGCATCGAGTGCCTTGTGCAGGTCACCATCGCGACGACTCTCGCTGATCACGATGGTCGGGCGGCCGACGGCGAGCCGTTCCCAGCCCTCGTGGGAGACGGCCCGCACGTGCGCAACGACCAGATCGCAGTGCGCCGGCAAGGTCGAGACCGAAACGGCCACTCGCACCTCGACGTCGAGGCGAGAAAGCTCTTCCGCCAGCCGCTCGCGATCCGGTCCGGGCAGATCGATCAGCCCGATCACGGGCAACTCGTCCGACAGCGTCTTGGACACGGGTCTACTCGGCGAAGTCGTCTTCACTATATTCGAAATCGTCACCGAAACCGCCGCTGGCGAAGGGATCCTCCCCCGCTGCGCCGTTGGTGACCTCGAACTGCCGACGCTGGAGATAAGCGTCGCGAATGAAGCTGTAGCGGTCCCCCTGGATCAACGCCTCCTGGTCGAGCAGGCTGGCACGCAGATCCACGTAGCGCAGGAAGGTCAGGCCGTAACGCCATTTATCGTCCTCCACATAGGTGACCGGATAGGTATACATATCGACCGGCAGGCCGCTGGTATCGCGAACGGTACTCGGCCCCAGGATCGGCAGCACCAGGTAGGGGCCGGAATCGACACCCCAGACGCCCAGCGTCTGGCCGAAGTCTTCCTCGTTCTCGTCCAGGCCCATTCGCGTGGCCGGGTCGAGAACGCCGCCGACGCCGAGAATGGTATTGACCAGGAAACGGCCGGACGCCACGCCAGCGTTGCCCCACTGCCACTGGAGGATGCTATTGAAGACGGTACGGATCTCGCCCAGGTTGGAGAAGAAGTTACCCACGCCATCCTGGACCGGATCGGGCGTGACGGTGTCGTAACCCTGGGCGATCGGTTTCAGCGCATAGCGATCGAGCGTGTCGTTGAACTGATAGACGCCCCGGTTGAAGCCTTCCCAAGGGTCCTGAGGATTGGAATCCTGCCCCGTCGAGGCGCAGCCGCTCAACGCTGCAGCGACACAGACGCCACCCAGCCAATGGATCGATTTCATTAACACGCATTCCCTTTACGCAGTATCACACTGCCCGCACTGTAGCCCGCACCGAAGGAACACACCACCCCCACGTCGCCCTCCTGCAGATCGTCTCGATGCAGGTGAAAAGCGATGATCGATCCTGCCGAGCTGGTATTGGCGTAACGGTCGAGAATCACCGGCGCTTCCGTCTCCGAGGCTTCTCGCCCCAGCACCCGCTGCGCGATCAGGTCATTCATATGACGATTAGCCTGATGAAGCCACAGTTTCTTGACCGAATCCCCCGTCAGCGCCTGGCTTTCCAAATGATCGAGAATCAGCGAAGCGACCATCGGGCAGACCTCCTTGAACACTTTGCGCCCTTCCTGGACGAAAAGCTTGTCCGATGTCTGCGCGGGTTCATCGGCGAGACGATTGAGAAACCCGAAATTGTTGCGAATGGCGTTGGAGAATTGGGTCACCAGACGCGTGCCGAGTACCGTGAAATGCTCGCGATCCTGAGCGAGATGATCCGCCTCCAGTACGATGGCGGTACAGGCGTCGCCGAAGATGAAGTGACTGTCGCGGTCGCGGAAGTTGAGATGCGCCGAACAGATCTCGGGGTTCACCACCAGCACCCGTTCCAGACTGCCCGCACGAATCGCATTGGTCGCCATATCGATGGCGAACGTCGCGCTGGAACACGCCACGTTCATGTCAAACGCATAGCCTCCGGCGCCCAGTGCCGCCTGAAGCTCGACCGCGACCGCCGGATAGGGTCGCTGGAGATTGGAACAGGCGACGATGATCAGATCGAGCTGATCGGCGCGGATACCGGCCGCGTCCAGCGCCTGGCGAGCGGCAGCCACCCCCATCTCGGCCTGCACCGAGAGCGTGTCGTTGGGCCGCTCGGGAATCCTCGGCCGCATCCGCTCAGGATCGAGAATACCGCTGGCCTCCATCACGTAGCGACTCTCGATACCCGACGCCTTGACGATGAACGCCTCGCTCGAGTGTGCCAGCGGCTCGCGTTCGCCCCGGGCGATCGCTTCCGCCTGTCGCGCATTCTCCGAATCGACCCAGGCATTGAAGCTGGCGACCAGCTCGGCGTTGTCGATCGAATCCGGCGGCGTGAAAAGGCCCGTCGCGGTAATCACGGCTTGCGTCATCGGCTGTTACCTCCCGCGGCATCGGCCGCATTGATCCTTACGCGCATCCAGCCGCAGCGGATGCAGTGTGGCGACCCTCGACGATCATACGGTCTGCCCGGTCATTTCCTGCCAGCGCCGCGCCAGGCGCTTTTCCGACACGCTCTCCAGCGTGCCCAACTGCTGGGCGAATAGCGAGACTCGCCACTCCTGCAGCCACCAGCCGAACTCGACCAGATCGGCATCGACGATGCCGTCGCGGTGGGTCTGCTGCTTACGCGCATCGACCCGCGCCTCCCAGGCCTGTACCTGCTGCATCGACAGCTGGTCCCGGCGCAGGTCCCGAGGCGCCTTCTCGAGCCGGATTTCCGCTGCCTGCATGTAGCGCGGGTAATGGCTCAGCCAGGCGCCGGCGTCGCGCACGAAGCCGGGATAGACGAGCCGCTGCATCTGCGCCTTGAGATCACTGTAGGTCAGAGCCAGCGCCAGCGTGACATTGCCCTTGAGCGCCTTGGTCACTGCCAGGTGCCCCTGCAACGCCTTGTGCAGGTCTTCCAGCAGCGACTCGGCATACGCGACCAGCTCGCCACGCCAGCTTTCGAGACGGGCATCGAACGCCTCGCGGGACCGCGGCAGCGGATCGGCGGCCACGGTCTGCGCCAGGCAGGCGTCGATCACATCGCGCGACAACTGCTCCTGACTGCCGACCTTGGCGAACAGTAGCGCGCACTGCTTGAGCTTCGGCAGCTCCCGCTGGATATAGCGCACCGTATCGGGAAGCCGACGGCGAGCCAGCTGCACCAGACCGTCGCGGTGCGCCGTCGCCGCGCGCTCGGCATGGTCGAACCAGGCGACAGTCAGGTCGTCACCGTTAGCCACCAGTGCCGGATAGACTTCCACCTGGATGCCGGCCTGGTGGGTCGTACGAGAATCCGGCAGGGCCGTTTCCGGGAGATCGTCGAGACGTTCGGCACTCTCCCGTGGCGTTTCCGCCAGCGCCCTGGCCCCTGCTGCCGCCGCCTCGCCGAAGCGTTTCTGCAGGGCATGCAGATCGCGTCCTTCCCCCAATACCGTGCCGTGATGATCGACCACGCGCAGGTTCATGAGCAGATGCGGATCGAGCTGATCGAGACGCCAGACAGACGCATCCAGGCGCGTGCCGGTCTTGATTCGCAAAAACTCGCCCAACGCCTCCTCGACCGGGCGCTCGTCCGGCGTCAAGGTGGCGAGCGCGGCATCGACCCAGTCCGGAATCGGCACGACCTGGCGGCGCATCGCCTTGGGCAGCGCCTTGAGTAGCGCGATGCACTTCTCGCGCAGCAGGCCCGGCACCAGCCAGCTCAAGCGACCTGGCGGCAACTGGGCGAGCATCACCGCGGGTACGGTCAGGGTGACACCATCATCACTGGCACCCGGGGCGAAGTGATAGCTCAGCGGATAGCGAACGCCATTGAACACGAGCTCGTCCGGGTACTGCTCGACGCTGACGTCGTCGGCTTCCCGCGCCATCAACGATGCCTTGTCCAGCTTGAGGATATCCGGCGTGTCGCGCTCGGCCTGCTTGCGCCAGTTCTCGAAGCTGCGCCCGCCGGCGACGTCCCGAGGAACGCGTTCGTCGTAGAAGGCGAACAGCGTCTCTTCGTCGATCAGGATGTCGCGCTTGCGTGCTCGATCCTCGAGCTCCTCGACTTCGGCGACCATCGCCCGATTATGTGCGAAGAATGCAGCCTTGGTCTGATAATCCCCTTCCACCAGTGCGCGCCGCAGAAAAATCTCTCGCGCTTCTTCCGGCGCCACCTTGGCGTAATCCACGCGACGACCGGTCACGATCGGCAAGCCGAAGAGCGTGACCTGCTCCAGCGCCACCACCTGGGCCCGCTTGCGCTCCCAATGCGGTTCGCTATAGCTGCGCTTGATCAGATGGGCCGCCTGCGGCTCGATCCACTCCGGCTTGATTCTGGCCACGTCACGCGCATAGAGACGGCTGGTCTCCACCATTTCGCCGGCCATGACCCACTTGGGCGGCTTGCGCGAAAGCCCTGACGCCGGGTGGATGAGGAAGCGCCGGTTCCTGGCGCCGAGGAATTCGCGGCTTTCCGGCTGCAACTGCCCCAGGTTGGAGAGCAGGCCGGACAACAGAGCCTGATGTAGACGTTGCGTATCGATCCGGGGCGGCTTGGCCGCTGCTGACTCTTCCGACAACGAGTCGCCGGAGCCGCTTTCGGCCGATCGTGCCGGTTCGTCGTCATCGGGTTGCACGGCGCTCGTCAGCTCGATCTTCATCTCGCGGGTCAGCTGACGCAACTGGCGACAGGTATCGTGCCATTCGCGCAGCCGCAGATAATTCAGATACTGTTCGCGGCACCAGCGTCGCAGCTGGTTGCTCGACAGCGTCTCGCGCATGGCATCGAAGCCATGCCACAGGTTGAGCCAGGCGACGAAGTCGGAGTTGGGGTCTTCCCACTGCTTATGGCGCTGATCGGCGGCCTGGCGCTTTTCCGCCGGCCGCTCGCGGGGATCCTGCGTCGCCAGCGCGCTGACCACGATCAGCACTTCGCGCAGGCACTGGAAGCGCTCCCCCGCCAGCACCATCCGCGCCAGGCGCGGATCGATCGGCAGCCGCGACAGCTGCCGCCCCAGGCCGGTGATACGCTCGGCGTCATCCACCGCCCCCAGCTCGAACAGCAGCCGATAGCCATCCTTGACGAAGCGGGCATCCGGCGCGTCGACGAACGGGAAGTCGAATACGTCGCCCAGCTTGAGCGACAGCATCGACAGAATCACCGAGGCCAGGTTGGTGCGCTGAATCTCGGGCTCGGTGAATTCGGGGCGGGAAAGAAAATCCTCTTCACTGTAGAGCCGAATACAGACCCCTTCGGCGACACGCCCGCAGCGCCCCTTGCGCTGATTGGCGCTGGCCTGGCTGACCGGCTCGATCGGCAGGCGCTGGACCTTGGCCCGCGCGCTGTAGCGGCTCATGCGAACCAGGCCGGGATCGATCACGTAGCGGATACCGGGCACGGTCAACGAGGTCTCGGCGACATTGGTGGAGAGCACGATACGACGGCCGGCGTGAGACTGGAACACCCGGTTCTGTTCGGCGTTGGAGAGCCGCGCATAGAGCGGCAGAATCTCGGTGCTCTTGAGATCGGCGCGCCGCAGCACGTCGGCGGTTTCGCGAATGTCCCGCTCGCCGGGCAGAAAGATCAGGATATCGCGCGGACCGCTGTACCAGCGCTTTTCGCGTTCGATGCGCTCAACTTCTTCGACCGCTGCCAGGATTCCCTCCTGCAGCGTCAGGTCCTCTTCTTCCCGGGATTCGCGTACCAGCGGCCGATAATGCACCTCCACCGGATACGCCCGTCCGGACACTTCCACCACCGGCGCCGGCTGGGTCTTGCCGTCACGCTCGATGGCGAAATGCCGCGACAGACGCTCGACGTCGATGGTTGCCGACGTGATGATTACCTTGAGGTCGGGCCGGCGGGCCGTCAGCCGCTTGAGATAGCCCAGCAGGAAGTCGATGTTGAGACTGCGCTCGTGGGCTTCATCGATGATGATCGCCTCGTAGCGCATGAGATCGGGATCGTGCTGCGTCTCGGCCAGCAGAATGCCGTCGGTCATTAGTTTGACCAGGGTGTCGTCGCTGCTCTGATCGGTGAAGCGCACCTGATAGCCGACCTGCTCGCCCAGTGGCACCTCGAGCTCCTCGGCCAGGCGCGAAGCCACCGAACGCGCCGCCAGCCGGCGTGGCTGGGTATGACCGATCATGCCCCGACGCCCCAGGCCCAGCTCCAGACAGAGCTTGGGTAGCTGCGTGGTCTTGCCGGACCCGGTCTCGCCGGCCACCACCACCACCTGATGGTCGCGCAGCGCCTCGAGAATGGTTTCGCGCCTGGCCGCGACCGGCAGCGACTCGGGGTACTCCAGCGTCACCGGCTGACTCCGGCGACGCGCAAGCACCTCGCTGGAGGCGGCCAGCCGAGACTCGATCTCCTTCAGCGACCGGTCGATCGGCTTGCCGTCACGGGCACGTCGAGCCAGACGCCGGAGCCGCTGGCGCTGCTCGTGGGCGTCACGCAGCAGGCAGTCTTCCAGGCGAGTTTCCAGGTCATTCAGGGCTTGCAGTGAGGGGGAAGCGATAGCGCTCAAAGAGATCCTCTACGTCGGCGAGATAACGGCAGAAGCGGTGCCGCCATCAAAGGCGATGGCGAACCCGTCATTATAGCGCCGTCGGCGGATCAACTCACGTCCGAGGAGGATCAATGGCCCGTCGAGGAGGCATCGCCGGCCTGTGGGGAAGGCGAGGCTTCGCTGCCCGCCGACTCGTCGCGCAGCTCCCGACGCAGCACCTTGCCCACGTTGCTCTTGGGCAGCTCGTCACGCAGCTCCACGAACTTGGGCACCTTGTAGCCGGTCAGTTCCTGCTTGCACCACTGGCGTAGTGCCTGCGGGTCGAGACTGTCGTTACGCGCCACCACGAACAGCTTGATGGCTTCTCCGGTCTCCTCGTCGGGGATCCCCACCGCCGCGGCCTCGACGACATCGGGATGGCCCGCGACGACCTCCTCGATTTCGTTGGGATAGACGTTGAATCCGGAGACCAGAATCATGTCCTTCTTGCGATCGACGATCTTGACGTAGCCATCGTCGAGTATCACCGCCATGTCGCCCGTCCGCAGCCAGCCGTCGGCATCCAGCGTTCTGGCCGTGTCTTCCGGGCGGTTCCAGTAGCCCTTCATGACCTGCGGCCCCTTGACGCAAAGTTCGCCGCGCTCGCCACGTGGCAGTGCCCGTCCGTCGTCATCGACGATCTTGACCGAGGTGCCGGGCACCGGCTTGCCGATGGTACCGATCTGTGTCGCCTCGGGCGGATTGACGAGCGCAATGGGCGAGGTTTCGGTCAGGCCGTAACCTTCGACGATGCCATTACCGGTGGTCTGCTCCCAGCGCTGGGCCACGGTATGGGTCAACGCCATGCCGCCGGAAATCGTCATCTTGAGGCCGGAGAAATCGAGCGCCTTGAAGTCGTCGCGCTGACAGAGCGCATTGAACAGGGTATTGAGCCCCACGAATACCGTGAAAGGCGTCCTGGACAGCGTCTTGACGAATCCGGGGAGATCACGAGGGTTGGGGATCAGAACGTTGTGCTGTCCGGTAACCATCGCGAACAGGCAGTTCACCGTAAAGGTATAGATGTGATAGCAAGGCAGAGGCGCAATGATCGTCTCCTCTCCCTCGGTCAGCGCCTTGCCGACCACCTGCTTGGTCTGCAGCATGTTGGCGATCAGGTTGCGGTGGGTCAGCATCGCCCCCTTGGCGACGCCAGTGGTGCCGCCGGTGTACTGCAGCGCCGCCACGTCGTCGCCGCGGCTGGCGACCACCTTCACCTGATGCCGGCTGCCGACGGAGAGCGTATGCCGGAAACCGATCGAGCCGGGGAGCGAATAGGCGGGCACCAATTTCTTGACGTACCGCACCACGCCATTGATCAGCGACCTCTTCGGCCAGGGATGGAGATCCGCCATCTCGGTCACGTAGACATGGCGGATATCAGTCTGATCGAGCACCTTCTCCAGCTTGTGAGCCATGTTGGCCAGCACCACCACCGCCTTGACGCCGGCATCGCGAAACTGATGACGCATCTCGCGCTCGGTGTAGAGAGGGTTGGTATTGACGACCACCAGTCCGGCACGTAGCGCACCGAACACCGCCACCGGGAACTGCAGCACGTTGGGCAGCTGGATCGCGATCCGGTCGCCGGGCTTCAGGTCGGTTTCCTGCTGCAGCCAGGCGGCGAAGTCACCGGAAAGCCGATCGACATCACGATAGCTCAAGGTATGACCCAGGCAACTGAAAGCCGGATGGTCGACGAACCGACGGCACGCCTCCGCGATGATGTCGTTGATCGACTCGAACGCCTCCATGCCCTCCAGCGGCGCTCCCGTTTCGATGCACGGGCTGACGCTGTCGCTCATAGGATCTCCTTGATTCGTGTCGGTTACTCGACCTTATAACAGGATCGGACCGGCGAGGCGCTGCCACCAAGGTTGTAAGGGAACCGCAAACCGTCGTCCGGGCAGCCCCATAGTGCGTCGGCGTGGTTAGACCGAGGGTTCTTCGCGCCGCGCCAGGCGGCGTCGCTTGGCCGCTCGCCGCCAGCGTAGCAGCATCCAGAGCAGCAAAAGCGCCGCAATCACGATCCACGTCACCGGGCGCTGAGCGTAGGTTTCCACGTAAGGCCTGGCCAGTCGCCATCCCTGCTGGGCCTTGTCGACGGCGATATCGGCCATCTGCGAAGGGGTCAATCCATCAGCGAAGTCATTACCGTCATCGGCATTCACACTGTCTTCTTGCTGGCGCGACTCGCTGGCGACGCCCTGCTCGAAATCGGCACCGCTCAGGCCCACCGCGGCGTCGGGATTGAGACGCACCACCGGGAGATCGAGATGCAACGTGCGGCCATCCAGCTGCGCCTCGGCGGTGATTCTGACCGGCAGCGACTCGTTGGGATCCGTCTGCGGTACCGCGATCGTCCATTCCCGATCGCCGGTCTGGCGTATGTCGAGCGAACGGCCGGTGAGGCTTGCGCTCAGCCGGGTGTTGTCGACGTTGAGATCCGGATGATTGGCACGCACCACGATTTGGGTGCCATCCTCGCTCAGCACCGCATTTAGAGCCGCGACCACGTTCACCGGCTGCACCTGCTGGCGAATCATGCGCTCGCTGCGCGCCGTGATCGTCAGGCGCGCGTTGCCCAGCTGGTCGGCACCCGGCAGCTCGCCACGGAAATGATCCTCGGACGAGGCCAGCGCCGTCTCGGCGAGCGTCGCGTCGTCGAGATCCCGCAGTTCGGCGCGCACGCTCATCCCCGCCGGGTGCTCGTCGGCGGCCAGCGTCCTGCCTTCCGAAGCCAGCCAGACATCCAGCGGTGTCGAAAATCCCTGATAGAGCGTCGCCGGCAGCGGCTCGCTGCGCAGCACCGTATCGGCATGGATGCCGATACGACTGTCGGCACCGATATCGCCTTCGATCTGCCATTCGCCCGGTGCGGGGTCGGGCACGGTGATCAGGTCGTAGCGGTCACTGCTCAGCCATTCCACGGAACCGGGGTGATCGTCGCGGGAGTATCGCTGCCCGCCGGGGCCGATCAGAACCGGCGAATCGACGCCCGGCGCGTGGAACAGCAAGGCATTGAACTCGTCGATATCGTCATCGACGCTAAAGCGCTGTCGATCGTCGATGGGCACCTGGTCGCCCGGCAGAATGCGGTCGAGAACATCCAGGAAGGCCCGCAGCAACTCTTCGGGCGTGTCGGCCACCGCCGCCAGCCCGCCGGTGGTCTGCGCGACCTGCTCGAGCAGCGGCAGGTCGACGTTGTTGGAGAGCGCGATGGGATGCACGACGACGCCGCGCGCGGCGAGGTCCGGCCCCAGCTCGGTGATGATGCGCTGGCGTGAAGCGCTGTCACGTTGCGCCTTGTCGCTACCGGAAGCCGGCAGGTCGACCATGCCGTCGGTCAACAGGATCAGATGCCGATTGCCGCTGTCCGGCGTCGCACTCGCCGTCTGCCGCAGCGCGCGCTCGATATCCGTGAACTGCTGGTAGTCGGTCAACTGCGAAGCCATGCTTCCGGCCTGCTCCCGCCAGGCATCGACGACCTCGCCACTCGGCAGCGGGTTGGCGACGGTGGTCCCGAAGGTCCAGACCGATCCTCGCGCACTGGGAGGCAGCAAGGTCGCGGCGAAACCCAGTGCATTGGCGCGCAGGTTGCCGGGATCGTTCTGTTTCATGCTGCCGGAAACGTCGATGACCATCCGCACGTCCGGCGCCGTCTGCGCCAGCGCCCAGCCGGGAGACATCCCCGCCGCCAATATCAGAATCAACAACAACGCACGCATTTTTCGCTTCCTTTCGAAATACACGTCAGGACGAGATCATCTCATCCGAAAATCTACTCGGCTCATCAGTTGACCACCGGCTCGCGGCGGGTCCGCCCCTTCGCTCGCGGCGCCGGCCCCTCCTGCGGCGAGCTCCGCTTTCCCCGGCGCGGGCCGTCGCCAGCATCGCCTCCATCGTGGCGGCGAGCCAGTAGCCGCCATGCCAGCACGCCCAGCACCGCTCCCATGGCGGCACCTGCCAGTAGCAGCGGCAGCGCGCCGGCGACCTGGCCGCCATCGTGCTGGAGCACGCCGACCGCCATGACCACGACGGCTGGTGCCAGGCCGGAGTACGTCTCTCCCGGTTCCAGCAATGGCAGCGAGAATGGCGCCACCATCCACAACCCGCCAGCGACGATGCCCACCAACACAAGACGCGGCAGCAACGGCAGCAGTCGCACGCCCAGATAACCGGTGATCAGAACGACCAGAGACAGCACGCCATAACTCAGCCAGAGTTGCGGCAGGGAATCGGAAAACAGCATGGTAATGACTCTCGATTCATACGATTTGGGACATGGTACACTCCAAGTCGGTAAAGCACAGCCGCGCCGCTATCCGACGTGGCATGCGGCTCGCCCCCGCCGCACGGCCTCCCGAGCGCAACAGACGGCAATCGTCCCACGGCATTGTCGAAGCGCGATTGTCAGAAGTATCCTTTTTCGACGTTGACGCCTCCTTTTTCGATGTCATTGAAACAGCCTGCCCGAAAGGACCTTTCCTCGACCCATGCCCCGCTCGCAGACGACACAAACACCACCCGTCGCTCACTTTCGCCGTAGCGACGATCCCGACTGGCACTGGCTGGAGTCCCGCGATGACCCGCAGGTCAAGGCATTCCTGCGCGCAGCCAATCGTGAAAGCGATGCTTTCTTTGCCCCGCTGAAACCGCTGGAAGATGCCCTCTACGACGGGCACCTGGCGCGCCGGGAACTCAAGGTCACCGGTTTGCCGACGACGCTCGAACGGTTCCGCTACTGGAGCGAAACGGCCGCCGATGCCGACTACCCCTTGTGGTGGCGCCAAACCAGGGACGGCGATACCGCGCCCGAGCTGCTGCTGGACCTGGAAGCTCGCTCCCAGGCCCATGATTTTCTCGAACTGGGCGACATGGCGATCTCGTCGGACGAACAGTGGCTGGCCTGGACGGAAGATGCCAGCGGCAACGAATATTTCGATCTCTACCTGAAGCGGCTGCCGGACGGCGAACCGCAACGGCTGCGCAGGCGCATCGGGCCGGATCTGGTGTGGGCGGAGGATAACCGGACGTTGCTGTTCACCCGTTACGATGCCACGCAGCGCCCCGCTACCGTGTGGCTTCTGCGGCCGGAGGACGATCACTGCGAAAAGATTTTCGAGGAAGTGGACGTCGAGTTCTGGGTCGGGCTGGGCAAGACACGCTCCCGTCAGTGGCTGGTACTGGAGACCGCCTCGAAGGACACCTCGGAGTGCCACCTGATCCCGGCGACAGCGCCCCGGACGGCGCCGGCATGCGTCCGGCCGCGGGAGACCGGCGTCGAGTACACGCTGGAGCATCGCGACGACGTCTTTTACGTGCTGCACAATCGTGACGGCTCGCATTTCCGCCTGGATACGGCCCCCGTCTCACAACCCGACTCATGGACGCCGCTGGTCCCGCACCGCGAGGACGTCACGCTCGAGGGCATCGATGCCTTTTCCTGGGGCGTGGTCGTCACCGAACGTGACCACCACGAAGCCCAGGTCTACCTTCGCGTCATCGAGCAAGGGGAAGCCGATCTGGACGGGAATGCTCAAGCTGACGAAGGGCTACCGGGGAGCCGGCTTCCGCTTCCCGAAGCTCCCTGCAGCCTGGCGCTTGGCGACACGCCGGATTTCCATACCCGCAAGCTGCTGCTGCGCGAAGAGTCGTTCACCCTACCAGTACGCTGGGTCGAGCACGATCTCGACAGCGGAGAGCAGCGCGTGCTCAAGACTCAGCCGCTGCATGGCGACCTGCAGCCCGACGATCTGGTCTGCCGGCGGCTCTGGGCCGAAGGTCACGATGGCGAGCGCATTCCCGTTTCCGTGGTGGCCCGAGCCGACAGGCTCGGTCAGGCACCGATGCCGACGCTGCTCTATGGCTACGGCGCGTACGGCGAAGTGCTCGATCCCTGGTTCTCGATTGCTCGCCTGGAACTGCTCTCTCGAGGCGTCGCGTTTGCCGTCGCTCACGTACGCGGCGGCGGCGATCGGGGCGAACCCTGGTATCTGGCGGGCAAGCTGGAGCACAAGGAGAACAGTTTCAGGGACTTTCTCGCGGCGCGTCAGGCCCTGGTCGCCGAAGGAATTGCCGATCCCGAACACATCGCAGCCTATGGCGCCAGCGCCGGCGGCCTGCTGGTCGGCGCCAGCCTCAATCTCGAGCCGGAGGCGTTCTGCGCGGCGGTACTGGACGTGCCTTTCGTCGACGTGCTGCGGACCATGGAAAATCCAGATCTGCCCCTCACCACGGCGGAGTACACGGAGTGGGGAAACCCGGACGAACCGGCCGTACGGCGACGCATCCGCGATTATTCGCCGCTGGACAACCTGAACGCGCAGCCCTACCCCAGCGTCCTGCTGCAGGGCAGCTGGCACGATTCGCGGGTTCCTTACTGGGAGCCCGCCAAGCTCTACGCACGCATGACGGAACTCGGCAGCGCGCGTGGCCCGGTCCTTCTGCGTACCGACATGGCCGCCGGCCACGGTGGCGCGTCAGGACGATTCAAGGCATGGCGAGACAACGCCCGCCAGGACGCTTTCATCCTATGGGCACTGGGGCGAGACGCCGTCTGACGCTAGCGGGAGTGCACCTCGGGGGACGCCGGCGGGAGGAGTGACATCCCGCCGGCTGAGGGTTCAACGTTGCTCGTCGAGGGGAATAATGTCGATGATGTGTTCTTCATAGTCGGCATCATCGACCTCGGCTTCGCTGACGGCGAAATGGCGAACGCTCATCTTGCGCTCGTGCATGCGGCGATCACTGCCGCTGCGCAATGGATGCCAGCTGGCCAGCTTGCGCCCCTCGGCGACACGCCGGTAGGCACAGCTGTGCGGCAGCCAGTGAAACTGGTCCAGGTTCTCCAGACTCAACTGGGTACACTCGGGTACCCGCTCGAAGCGATGCGCATAGTCGCTGCAGCGGCAACTGCCGATGTCCAGCAGTCGGCAGGCCACGTTGAGGGTGGCGACGTCTCCCGTATCGGCGTCTTCCATCTTGACCAGACAGCACTTGCCACAGCCGTCGCACAACGCCTCCCACTCCTGCTGGGTCAGTTCTTCCAGAGGGAACCGCTCCCAGAATCGCTCACGCATACGACTCTCCTTGCCTTGGCTCAGGGCCGCCCCGGAAGAACGGGTGCCACGTTCGGCCAGGATCACTCATCCCGCCGGGTAAACAGGTCCAGCATCTCGGGATCCTTGGGCGGCGGCATCTGCAGATAGAACCCCTGCCCCCGGATCGCCGCCATGACCTTGACCACATCGACCCGCGCCAGCGGTCGCTCGGGCCGCAGCAACAACGTCATCACCGGGATCGGTCGACCGAATTGCTCGCGCAGCGCCTGGGGCACCGGCGCCATGCCGCGCGCCTTGTCGAGATAGAGATACATTTCATCCCGTCGCGAGCTCTTGACGATCTCGCAGATGAGCCTGGAGGTATCGTTCATCACGCGGCTTCCTGCTCGGCAAGCGCCTGCTTCCAGTCGGCCGATAGCTGCTGCCCACGCCACCCGGTCGGCAACGGCAAATCCAGCTGCCTGAGATGCGCGGTGACCACCGCCTCCATTTCCGCTCGGTTGGAGAGCCGTTCGGGTGCCAGCCCCAATGCTTCGGCACGGGTCTGTACGACCTTTTTCAGCGCCTTAAAGCGGCACTTGAAGGCAGGGGATGTCGGGACCGGCAAAGGTTCGCAGAGTTCGGACGCCTCCCGATGCTGCGCTGTCTTGACCAGCGCCAGCATCGCGTCCCCTTCCCGCTTGACGAGACTTGGCGTCATGCCATCGACGGCGGCCAGTTCATACCGGTTGCTCGGCATGGCCTCGGCGATAGCGTAGAGCACGCTATCCTTGGCCAGCCAGCCCCGCGGCACATCCCGACGCCGCACTTCGGTTTCACGCCAGGCGGTCAGCTCCCGATACGCTTCGACCTGCCGGGGCTGCAGGCGCCATAGCTGGCGATGGCGGGTGTACCACTGCTCGCCGGCAGCAGCGTTGCGACCCTGGCTCAACGCCTCGCACTCTTCCTCGAACCAGCGCTCGCGTCCCAGCGTCGCCAACGCCTGACGCTGCTGCTCCCAGATCACCGGAAGATAGACGACATCGAGAGCGGCATAATCGAGCTGCGCCGGTGTGAGCGGGCGCTCGAGCCAGTTGGAACGCGTCTCCTCCTTGGGCAGATCGACGCCGCAACGCTGCGCGACCAGGCGTCGATAGCCCATGGCCGGGTCGGCGCCAAGGAAGGATTCGGCGATCTGCGTATCGACCAGCGGAGCCACCGTCACGCCTGCCCATAGCGCCAGCACATCGAGATCCTCGCTGCAGGCGTGGATCAGTTTCGGCGGGCCGGCGCTCAGCAATTGCCGCAAATCGTCACTTGCCGCGATCGCCTGAGGATCGATCAGATAGACGACTTCCCCGGCCGTCAGCTGGATCAGCGCCGGCACGGGAAAAAAGCTCGACTCCCGGAAGAATTCGGTATCCAGGGCGACGAGATCCGCCGTGGTCAACGCCTCGCAAGCGGCCTGCAATCCTTCCGGGGTGTCGACCCAACACAGCGAATAGTCAAAACTCATTCAGATCCCTCTCGGCCCGTCATTCGGCCGGCATTACAAAAAATCGGAGCGAGGGCTCGGCGGACGAGCCACCGATGCCCTTACTCGTAGGAAAATGGCTGGCGCCCCTGAAACGCCCGGCTGAGCGTGCCGCCATCGACATACTCCAGCTCGCCGCCCATCGGGACGCCGTAGGCCAATCGGGAGAGCTTGGCCTCCCGCCCGACCAGGTGCTCGGCGATGTAATGCGCGGTGGCCTCCCCCTCCACGGTCGGGTTGGTCGCCAGGATGATCTCGCTGACCATCTCTCGGGAGAGCCGGGACTCCAGTTGATCCAGGCCGATATCGTCGGGGCCGATGCCGTCGAGCGGTGACAGATGGCCATGCAGCACGAAATACTGACCGCGAAAGCCGCCTGCCTGCTCGATCGCCAGCATGTCGGCCGGCGACTCGACCACGCACAGCAGGGCCGAGTCGCGCCGCGAATCCTGGCAGACGCCGCACAGCGCCTCTTCGGTCAGCGTACGGCATCGCTCGCAGTAGCCGACCTGCTCGATCGCCTGGACCAGCGCTTCCGAGAGCCGCCGCCCACCCTCGCGATCACGCTCCAGCAGGTGAAGCGCCATCCGCTGCGCGGTCTTCGGCCCGACTCCCGGTAGCACGCGCAGGCTATCCAGTAACTGCTCGACAAGCGGTGAAAAGCTCATCAGAACGGCATCTTCATCCCGGGCGGCAGATTGAGTCCGGAAGAGACTTCTTCCATGCGCGCCTTGGACTGGGTCTCGACCTTGCGTGACGCGTCGTTGACGGCAGCCGCCAGCAGATCTTCCAGCAGCTCCTTGTCTTCCTGCATTACGGAAGGATCGATCTCGACGCGGCTGACGTCATGGCGGCCATTCATGGTCACCTTGATCATGCCGGCGCCGGCTTCGCCCAACACTTCCATCTGGGCGATCTCTTCCTGAGCCTGCTGCATCTTTTCCTGCATTTCCTGGGCCTGCTTCATCAGATTGCCCATGCCACCCTTGAACATGACGAACTCCTTCGAGATTGGGAATGCTTTGCAAAAGCGTGACGCCCGCGAAAGCGTGACGTCTGCGAAATCGTATGTCTGCGAAATCATATGCCTGCGAAATCGTGATGCCCGGTCGGGATCACACGCGATCGGCGGTTACGCTTCCTTCCATCAGCCGAGCGCCGAAACGCGCTTCCAATTCCTGGATATGCGGGTCGACACGCAAGGCTTCAACAGCGCGTGCGTGACGTTCGCGTGCCTCGCGGTCACGCTTGGCCTTGGCCGTCTCGCGTGCGCCGTCCAGTTCAGCAACGCTGATCTCGAGCCGACGCGTGTAGCCGAGGCCCGCCAACGCCTTGGTGATGCGCTCGATATGCAGATCGGAGAGCATGGCCGACTGGCCGGGGTCCAGCGTCACCTTCAGCGCGCTGCCATCGTCACTCTCGATAACGCAGTGAGCCGCGAGATTGCGCGTGAGACCGCCAATATCGAGCTGATCGAAGCGATCCAGCCATAACCCGTGCGTGAGCTGGCCGGCATTTACCGGCGAGTCCTGTGTCGCCGCCGGGCTGTTCATCTCTGCCATCGGCGCCTCGGCCATCGCCGGCACCGCATCCGCTTCGATAGCGGCTGTCGACCCGTCAGCGCCAGCCGATGCATGCCCCGTGTCGGCTGGAGCGACGTCGCCTTGAGCACCGTCGCTTTGAATACCGCTACTTTGAAAGTCTGGCCGGGCCGGTTGCGCTATCTGCTCGACCGGGGCGGAAGCCGCTGCTATATCGGTCGCGACGTCGACAGCCGGCGAGTCGCCGGGCTCGGGTGCCGAAGCCTCTGCCGCTTCGGCCGCCCAGGCGTAGGCCTCGTCGCTGAAACCGGCTTGATCGTCGAAACGGCTCGCGTCCTCGAAATCGCTGGCATCACTGATAGCCGCGCTGCCCGACTCGGCCGTGACGGTGACCTTCTCGCCCTGTTCCCCGCTCGGCTCCGGTGACGCCGCTTCCGGGACGATAACGGCCGCGGGAGCTTTAGCTTGGGATGCCTCGGTCTCGGTAGACCAGGGTGGGCGGTCGTCTGCCGACCCGTCGGCTATGACTGGCTCGACCGATGCAGACGAAGGGGGGGCGGCAGGTTCCGCGGACTGAGCCTGACGCTCGACAGGTGCCGACGGTGCCGCAGCGGCTGGCTCCGGCGCGATCTTCGGCGCAGGAACGGTGCTGGTCGCCTGCGGCGCCTCCGCCGTCGACGTGGCCGATGTCTGACGCTCGTCGCTCGGCGACCTGCCGCCTTGCTGGGCGCCCCTGCGCAAAGGCAGGTCAGTCTGCGGTGGCGTCGGTACACCCTGGGGCCGGAAGGCCAACATGCGCAGCAGCGTCATCTCGACCGCCGCGCGGGTATCCGGTGCGTTATCGATATCGCCTCGGCCCTGCAGCGCAATCTGGTAATAGAGCTGCACGTCTTCCGCGGTGAAGCGTCCGGCCAGCGCCAGCAGCTCGTCACGATCGCCATGGCCGTTGTCCAGTGCGCCGGGAACCATCTGGGCGATCGCCAGGCGATGCATCAGGCCGGAGAGCTCGTCGAGCACGCCGGCAAAGTCCGGCCCCTGCTCGGCCAGTGAGGCCACTTCGGTGAGCAACCGCTCGGCATCGACATCCGCCAATGCCTCGGCCAGCGCGATCAGATGCGCGTGATCCAGGGTACCGAGCATGGCGGCCACGTCTTCCCGCCGCACCTCGCCCTGGCCAAAGGCGATGGCCTGGTCGGTCAGGCTCATGGCATCCCGCATCGAGCCGTCGGCGGCCTTGCCGAGCAGCCATAGCGCCTGCGGATCGAAGGCCACCTGCTCAGCTTCGAGAACCCGGGTCAGATGCTCGACCACCCGCTCCGGCGGCATGTTCTTGAGCGTGAACTGCAGGCAGCGCGACAGCACCGTCACCGGCAGCTTTTGCGGATCGGTGGTCGCCAACAGGAACTTGACGTGCGGCGGCGGCTCTTCCAGCGTCTTGAGCAGCGCGTTGAAACTGTGCGTCGACAGCATGTGCACCTCATCGATGAGGTACACCTTGTAACGCCCCTGGGTTGGCGCGTACTGGACGTTGTCCAGCAGTTCGCGAGTGTCTTCCACCTTGGTGCGCGAAGCGGCATCGACCTCGATCAGATCGACGAAGCGGCCGCTATCGATATCGCGGCAGGTCTCGCACTGGCCACAGGGCTGGGAGCCCACGCCCTGCTCGCAATTGAGGCACTTGGCGAGAATCCGCGCCAGCGTCGTCTTGCCGACACCGCGAGTCCCGGTAAACAGATAGGCGTGATGCAGTCGCCCCTGGTCGAGCGCATTGACCAGAGCACGGCTGACATGCTCCTGACCGACCAGTTCGTGGAAGGTACGCGGGCGCCATTTACGGGCCAGAACCTGGTAACTCATGCGGCGCGATACTCCTCGCAGATAGGCTCGCGGCTGGACGTGATGGTCAGGAATCGGCACGACCACGATCGAAACATCGTTGCCAGCATCGGTCATCCTGAAGTGATCGGGCCATTCTAGCAGGGTCGGGAGAAAACTGACGAGGCGGGAGGCAGCGACTTGGTCGCCGAATTCATGACAGGCCAAATTGCGCAGGGCCAGAAATGGAGGCGGCCCCTACCAGCCACATCCCGGCACACGCGGCCACCACTACCGTTGCTCCCTTCCGGGCCTGGCGGGGTTTGCGGTTTAGCGTTGCGGGAGGACCGGCAAGGGCCACCATAGCTCGATTCATCAGTGACGCGATGAGATCGAAGGCCGACAAAGCCTGTTCCATCAAGACGTTGCCGAGCGAGCGGCACTATAACAGCGTCATCGCTCTGCGGCAACCGGGAAGGATTCAAGAGTACCCAGAAAACGATAGCAGCGAATATCTCTACCCTCGCTGCGAACAAAAAAGCCCCGCCGTTTCAACGAGCGGGGCATGGAACATGTCATCTCGCGGCTCAGCCGACCTTCTCCTTGGCCGCCTGCATCCGGCGCCGCAGAATCGGCCCCACCACCACCGGCAGCACCAGCCCGATGATCGCCACCAGCCACAGCCCGATGGAGAGACCGCTACCCCAAAGGATCGACCAGTCGCCGTCGGAGATCTGCATCGCGTGACGCAGGTTCTTCTCCATTTCCGGCCCCAGCAGCAGGCCGAGAATCACCGGGACCAGCGGAATTTCCAGCTTGCGCAGAATGTAGCCGGCGACGCCGAAGGCGATCATGAAGTAGAGATCGAAGGTCGAGTGGCTGATCGAGTAGATGCCCACGAACGCGACCATGGTCACGATCGGCAGCAGATACATCGGCGGAACCGACAGGATCTTCACGAACACGCCGACCAGCGGAATGTTGAGCAGCAGCAGCATGAAGTTGCCCACCAGCAGTGCGGCGATGACGCCCCACACCAGGTCGGCATTCTGCGTGAACATCAACGGCCCCGGCGTGATGTTGAGCGACACCAGCATCGCCAGCAACACCGCCGTGGTCCCGCTACCCGGTACGCCAAGCGTCAGCATTGGCACCAGTGCGCCGCTGGACGCGCCGTTGTTGCCCGATTCGGGCGCAGCCACGCCACGCGGATCGCCTTCCCCGAAGTAGCCCTTCTTGCCGACGATCTTCTTTTCCAGCGTATAGGTGATGAAGCTGCCCAGCGACGCGCCCGCTCCCGGCAGCACACCGGCGATGAAGCCTAAAATGCCGCCGCGCACGGTGGTCGGCATGATCGACAGAATTTCCCGCCACTTCAGCTTGAGCGGGTTGACCTTGATCATCTCGCGGCCGGCGCCGGCCTTCTCTTCGATGAAGAACAGAAGCTCGGATACCGCGAACAGACCGACGATGGCGATGATGAAGTCGACGCCTTCGTAGAGCTCTAGCACGCCGAAGGTGTAGCGCTGCGTGCCGGTGGAGAGATCGATTCCGACAGTGGCGATGATCAGCCCGATCGCTGCGGCCATCAGCGTCTTCATCGGGTTCTTGCCGGTGATACCGCCCAGCGTGGCGAAGGCCAGCACGAACAGCGCGAAGTATTCGGCTGGGCCGAAGGTCAAGGCGAAGCGAGCCAGCAGCGGCGCCAGCAGGATCAGGCCAATGGTGGCGATCAGGCTGCCCATGAAGGAGGCGATCGCCGAAATCGCCAGTGCTTCGGCGGCCTTGCCCTGGCGAGCCATCGGGTAGCCGTCGAGACAGGTCATCATCGCCGGCTCGTCACCGGGAATATTCAGCAGGATTGACGAGATACGTCCGCCATACATCGCCCCGGCATAGACGGCCGTCAGCATGATCAAGGCGGTTTCCGGCTTGAGGCCGAGGGTGAACGCCAGCGGAATCAGGATCGCCACGCCGTTGGCCGGGCCCAGACCGGGCAGCGCGCCGATCAGCGTGCCGATGAAACACCCCATCAAGGCGAACATCAGGTTCTCGGGCTGCAGCGCCACGCCGAAGCCGAGGGAAAGATAGTGCAACGTTTCCATCAGTTCATCTCCAGCAGGCCAAGCGGCAGCGGCAATTCCAGTCCATAGGTGAACAGTACGAACACCACCACACCGCTAATCAGCCCGGTGAGATAGGCCTTGATCGGCCGCGCGCCCATGCGCCAGCAAAGCGTGCCGACCGCCAGCGTGGTCGAGACGATGAAGCCCAGCGGCTCGAGCAGCAGCGCGTAGACGACCAAGGTGACCACGGCAATCCCCAGCTCGCCAAAGGTCCTGGCGACCGGCCAGTGATTGTCGGGGTCGGGCTTGACAATCATGTAGAGACTGCAGATGGCCAGAATCACGGCCAGCAGCTTGGGAAAGGTCTCCGGGCCAACGGCTTCCGACCCCCCGAAGGGAACCGGAAACCGGGTGGCGCCGTAGTAGTAGGCGACGGCGATCACCAGCATGATCAGACCGAAGACGCGATCATTGAACTTGCTCATTGAATCAGCCCGATTTCCTTGGACAGCGACTGGATATCGTTGATCTGCTGCTTGACGAAGGCCTGGAATTCACCGGAATCCGGGTGGAACGGCATCAGACCGTTGCTTTTCATGACCTTCTTCCACTGATCGCTGGCATAGAGCTCGTCGACGGCATCGACCCAGTACTGCTTGGCGTCTTCGTCGATGTCGGACGGCATGTAGAAGCCGCGCCAGTTGGGGCCGACCGCATCGATGCCCTGCTCTTTTGCGGTGGGGATATCGGCCAGATCGCCGGGGAGACGCTCGTCGGAGAGCACCGCCAGCACGCGGAGATCGCCGGACTCGAGGAAGCCCTGGGTTTCGGTGATGTCGCCGGTGAATGCATCGACGTGGCCGCCGATGACCTGCGTCATCGCTTCGCCACCGTTGTTGTAGGAGAGATACGGAATACGCGGCAGATTCTCGACACCGGCAGCCTTGGCAGCGATCAGCACCTTGAGGTGATCCCATCCGCCATTGGCGCTACCGCCGGCGAACTTGACCGAACGCGGGTCTTCTTTCAAGGCGCTCATCAGCGAGTTGAGGTCCTGATAGGGAGAATCCTTGGATACCGCGATCACGCCGTAGTCGGCCCCTACGGCACCGATCCAGTTGACCATGTCGGCGTCCATGCCAGGGAACTGGCCCTGAGCCAGGCGGGTGGTGGTCGCCGTCGAGGCCGCCACCAGCAGCTGGTCGTCACCCTTGCGCTTGCTGACGGTGTGAGCGAACGCGACGCCGCCACCGGCGCCTGCCATGTTGATGGTCTGAACGCTGGCCGGCACGAGCTCCAGCTCCTCGAGCACGTTACCCACGCTGCGACAGGTAAAGTCCCAGCCGCCACCCGGGTCTGACGGAGCGATACATTCGACCTTGCCAGCAGGCTCGAACGCCATGGCGCCACTGGCCGTCAGGGCCAGCGCCGCAGCGGCCACCCACCGGATCGTCTTGACTGCAAACATGATGCTTCTCCTCGCTGATGGAGCAATATTATTCGTGGCTGACGCCAACCTTACAGTTCCGTAAGGTAGAACTTTGTTCCCATGAGCGGAAATTAAGGTGAAGTCATGTAACGGTCAACGGCGTGAACGCAAAAGCCGACTAAAGTTCAATGCCTTGCGCGCCAATTCATTTACAATTGCCTGCCAGCGCGATGGGCGAAGTCATCGCTGTTCATCTCCGAGAGAACGACGAAAGAAGCGGGTTTCCGAGTGTTCATCACGGAAGCCCCCCCGCCCCTCTTTCACCTGCAGGAGTTTCCCATGCCACTCAAATTGCTGCTGATCGAGGACGACCCTCTGCTCGCCAGCACCCTTACGGAAACATTGACCGTCGAGAATCAGCGCGTCGAGCGGATTGCCGATGGCGGCGAAGCTTTCGCCCGCCTTTCCCTCGATCACGACTACGACCTGATTCTGCTCGATCTCAACCTGCCAACCCGTAGCGGCCTCGACGTGCTGGCAACATTGCGCTCGCGCGACCGACAGACGCCGGTACTGATCCTCACCGCCCGGGCAGCGATCGAGGATCGAGTCAAGGGACTCGACCTGGGCGCCGATGACTACCTTGCCAAGCCGTTCGCGCTCGACGAGCTGGAAGCCCGGGTTCGGGCGTTGCTGCGTCGTCGCCAGAATGACCCGAGCGAACCGCTGGTGCTCGGCTCGCTGAGCCTCGACCGCCAGCGCCAGCATTTCACGTTGAACGACACCATCTTGTCGCTGCCGCCGCGGGAGCACCGCCTGCTGGCATGCCTGATCCACTACGCCGGCGAGCCGGTAGACAAGGCACGACTGCTCGAAGATGCCTTTGCCGGCGAAACGGTCGGCGACAATGCCATTGAAGTCTACGTGCACCGGCTTCGCCGTCGGCTCGCGGCGTCCGACGTCAGGCTACGCACGGTGAGAGGTATCGGCTATCTGCTGGAGGTCGAGTGACCCTGTTGCGAAGGTGGCACCTGTCACATCTGAGCCTTTACCGGCGACTGATGGTCTGGCTGCTCTGCCCGCTGGCGCTGCTGGTCGCCATCATGCTGCTACAGGCCTGGCTGGCCTCTCGCGAGGCGGCCGACCGCGCCTTCGACCGGCTGCTGGATGCCGCTGCACTCTCCATTGCGGAACAGGTTCGCTGGCAGCAGAGTCGGCTGTGGATGGATCTCCCACCTTCAGCGCTGGAGATGCTCGCTACCGATGCCGAGGAGCGAGTGTTCTACGCGCTCTACGATGCCCAAGGGCATTTCGTCACCGGCAATCGGTCACTTCCCTCCCTGCCTACCGAGAACGACATTCAAATGAACTATGGGGACGTGACTTCCCAGGACATGCCGCTCCGGCTCGGGGTCCTGCGTGCTCGTCTCGAGGGCTGGGATCGAAGCGATCGCTTCGAAGTCAGGGTGGCGCAGACGCGCGAAGGCCGGCAAGCCCTGGCCAATCAGCTGTTCCTGGCAAGTTTCGTCAATATCTTGATCATTGCCGGCCTGGCCGTGGTGGTCGTCCTGCTCTCGGCCCGCTTCGCGCTGGAACCGCTGACGCGACTGCGCCGCGCGATCCGCCAGCGCAACCCTCGGACACTGTCACCGCTCGAACTGGCTCTGCCCCTCGAACTGGCTGAGCTACGTCAAGCCCTCAACGAACTGCTGGCCCGCATGCGTCGCGTTCGTGCCAACCAGGAGCGTTTCATCGGCGATGCCTCTCACCAGTTGAAAACGCCGCTGGCCGGCCTCTCGGCCCGTGCGGAGCTGGCCCTGCGGCAGTCGGACCCAGCAGCCTGGCGCGAGGCGCTTACCACCATGCACGGCACCGCCACCAAGACCGCGCGACTCGCCGGCCAGTTGCTGTCGTTGACCCGACTCAACAATCCCGAAGCGACGCCGGCCAAGCAGACTGTCGACCTCACGGCGCTGGCCCGGCGCTGCGTGAGAGAGGCATTTTCCCGCCACCATCGCCGCGGCATCGACCTCGGCGTGGAGGTTCCGGAGCATGCGGTGATGGTCTCCGTTAACGACTGGCAGCTGGAGGAGGCGCTGAACAACCTGATCGAAAACGCCTCAATCTATGGCGCCAGCCAGGTCACCGTTCAGGTCACCGATGCACCGGCGCGGCTGACGGTCACCGATGACGGTCCGGGCATTCCCGAGTCCCAGCGCCTGCTGATGCTGCGCCCTTTCCACCGCGGCCAGGAAACCGGCGACGGTAGCGGCCTAGGGCTGGCCATCGTCGACAGCATTGCCCGCGCCCACGACATCCGCTTAAGTCTGCAAGCCGCCCATCCCGACCACCCCGAGCGTCCCGGCCTATGTATCGCCTTGACCTTTTCATCCGACGCCTGACGATGGCGCCACACCGTATCCGGCATCTCGTCGGCGCCTTGCTGGCGCTCGCGCTGATGGTGACGCCGCCAGCACAGGCAAAAGCACTACATTTCACCGCAGACGCCGAATCGTCCCAGCCGCTGACCATTTATGGTGTCGTCGACCCACCGCAGATATACCCGCTACTCGCGGACTTTCACCAACGGAATCCGGATATCGCGATCACCTATCACAACCTGGAGACACTGGCGCTACATGCGCGGGTACTTCAGGAACGTGACACGCCACGGGCCGACGTGATCATGTCGCCCGCCATGCCATGGCAATACCAGCTCGCCAACGAAGGACTCTCGGCCCCCGTCGACTCGCCCGCCGCCGCGGCCTGGCCAAGCTGGGCTCGCTGGCGTCAGGAGCTGTTCGGCTTCACCTTCGAGCCCATCGTCATGGTCTATCGGCGAGATCTCGCCGCCCGCATGCCCCCGCCGGAAAGCCACGCCGAGCTCCTGAGCCTGCTACGGCAACGGTCCGCTGAACTGAGCCACCGCGTGGTCACCTACGATCCGCGCTTCAGCGGCGCCGGCTATACCTATGCCATCGAGGATGCCAGGATCTCGGCCCGTTACTGGGATCTGGTCGAGGCGCTCGGCCATGCACACAGCGAGCTGAAGACCACCACGGCAGCGATGCTCGAGGGGCTCAGCGAAGGGCGCTACTGGATCGGCTACAACCTGATCGGCTCCTACGTCCAGGATTACGTGGCCGAACATCCCGAACTGGCCATGGTCGTGCCCAAGGATTATGCGCTGGTGCTGCAACGCCTGGTCATGATGTCTCGCAACGCGCCGCATCCCGTCGCCGCACAGCGCTTCATCGATTATCTCCTGAGCGCACCAGCCCAGCGCCTTCTCGCGACGCGGACGACCCTGGGCGCCGTGCACCCGTCGATCGACGGGCTCGGCACCGCGGCAGACCTGCGCAAGCGACTGGGAGAGGCGATCCGCCCCGTGCAGATCGGCCCCGGCCTGCTGGCAACGCTGGATACACTCAAGCGTCAGACGCTGCTGGAACAGTGGCAACAAGCCTTCAAGAACCACTCGACCTACGCCGACGGGCCGCTGGCCGACCCCTCTCCGCTCCCCCGACCATCGCAGGAATGAGCATGGCAGACATGCGTACCGTAGATATGAGCACCGTAGACATGAGCACTGCAGGAATGAACACGCCATGAAACGACTCGACCAACTCGTCACCGCCCACGTGCGTTCGCGCACCCGGGCGCAACGCCTGATTCGCCAGGGCTTTGTCAGCATCAATACAGGGGGAAAGTGGCAGGTCGCGACCAAGCCCGGCGAGAAACTGCCGGAGACGACGGCACTGCATATCGCCGAAGCACCGGAAGAACGCTACGTCTCGCGAGCCGGCCTCAAGCTGGAAGCGCTGCTGGAGACGTTGGACCGGCGCCTCGACGGCTTCACCGTGCTCGACATTGGCCAGTCCACCGGCGGCTTCACCGACTGCGCGTTACGCTACGGCGCGACAAAGGTCATCGGCATCGAGGTGGGACACGATCAGCTCGATGCCTCCCTGCGTGACGACGACAGAGTCATCTGTCTGGAAGGCACCAATGCCCGCCAATTGCCGATGACGCAACTGGAGGCCCTGGCACCTGGCGGCATCGATGCCGTGGTGATGGACGTCTCGTTCATCTCGCAGACGCTAATCCTGCCGGAAATTGCCCGCGTCCTGCGCCCGGGTGGCGAGCTCTACTCGCTGGTCAAGCCGCAGTTCGAGGTCGGCCCCGGCAAGGTCGACTCGCGGGGCATCGTCCGCGATGCCGAACTCTATAAAGGAGTCGCCGATACGCTGCATCAGACCTGTCGCTCTCACGGTCTCGACATCGACCACTGGCAGGAAAGCCCGATCCAGGGTGGCGACGGCAATCGCGAGTTTCTGCTCCACGCACTGCGCCGTTGAACGTCGCTCTATTTCCGAGGCGGTGCGATCAACGACCGCCGTCCCCTCCTCCATCGCCGCCACCATCGTGCCCGGCGCCACCGACTTCTCCATCGCCCAGGTGGCCATCGTCACCACTGCGAGACTGGCGTGAATTCCGGGGTGCCGCCGGCGTCGGGGATGCCGAGTCGGGCTCCGCCCCCAGCGCCGCCTCGTTCCCGTTGGCGCTCTGGACCTTTGTCACCTGTCCGTTGTCGCCATGCAGCCAGACGTCCATCTGGTTGAACGCCACGCGGATGCCATGCTCCTTGAACAACTGATCCAGCCGGCGGTTGATCTCGTCGCTGGCGTAGAGCCGATCGAGCAGATCGTTGACGAAGATCCGCAACTCGAAGTTGAACGATGTCGGACCGTAGCTGAGGCAGAACACCTGCGGCTCGGGATCCCGCAATACCCGACGGTTTTCGTCCGCCGCCTGCCGCATCAGCCGATGCACCTCGTCGAGATCCGAGCCATGGGCCACGCCATAGGTCAGCACGACTCGGGTCACGTTATCCGACAGCGACCAGTTGATCAGTTGATCGGTGACGAAGGTCTTGTTGGGAATGATGATCTCCTTGCGGTCGAAATCGGTCACCGTGGTCGCCCGGATACGAATGCGGCTGACCGAGCCGTGGAGCTGGCCGAGCGTGATGGTGTCGCCGATCCGCATCGGGCGCTCGAACAGGATGATCAGGCCTGAAATGAAATTGGCGAAGATCTCCTGCAGGCCGAAGCCCAGCCCCACGCCCAACGCCGCCACCAGCCACTGCAGCTTGTCCCAGGAGACCCCGAGCGTGCCGAGCGAGGCCACCACCCCGGTCCCCACAATGGTGTAGGAAAGCAGCGAGGAGATCGCGTAGGCGCTGCCCTGCTTGAGCGTCAGGCGCGACAGAACCATGACCTCCAGCAGACCGGGCAGGTTGCGCGCCAGCATCATGGTCAGCGCCACCATGACCAGCGCCACGACGATGTCCGCCACCGTGATCGGATCCAGGGTCATCGCCTCGCCCTGCCCACGCTCGATTTGCCACACGCTGACGTGATCGAGATAGGAGAAGACTTCAAGCAGGTCCGACCAGATCAGGTAGAAGGCGAAGGTAAAACCGATGAACAGGATCAGCTTGGAGAGTCGCAGCGACTGCTGGTTGACCTGCTCCATGTCCAGCGGCGGCTCCTCGACCACCTCGAGCCCGCCCTCGGCCCCTTCCTGAATCTGCGCCCGCCGACGTGCCACCGCCCGGCGATAGGCCAGGCGGCGCTGTGCCACCGCGAGCCCACGCACCACCGTGGCCTCGACCAGGATCCACAATCCGAAGAGATAGAGCGAATTGATGAATCGCCCGATCAACCGCAACGCCGCGTACTCGTAGCCCAACGCGATCAGCCCGGCCAGCACCAGCGGCACCAGCGCCAGTGCCAACCCCAGCAGCAGGCGAAACAGCTTGAGCCCGAAATAGGGGACATGCGCCAGGATCAACCGCACCAGGATGACGCTCATCGCCAGCAGGCCGGCCAGCAGCAACAGCAGGAACAGCGGTCGACTGGATAGCTCGGCCTGGCTGCCGGGCGACGTGCCACTGATGAGAATGACGGGAATGAGCGAAATTCCCAGCCAGAACAGCAGCCGGCGCAGCCGGGCCACGTAGCCGGTCGACCAGTGGAAATGGCGTGTCGCCACGCCGTCCGACACCAGCAGTCGACGAGTCCAGCCAATGACGCCCCATGCCAGGGCGAGCTGCAATAGCGACTCACCCACCCGCTCGGCGAACGCATCGCTGCCCAGTCTCAGCAGCCCGCCGATCACGGCCAGCAGCATGGGGCCATGGGCGGCCAGCAACGCGTTGTAGAGAATCGCGCGCGGGGTATGCATCTGGGTGTCGCGCTTGAGACGGCCGATCTGCTCATGAAGGTTGAGCAGTCGGACCTTGATCCGGCGCCTCGCCATCAGCAGCACGGCAGCCAGAATCAGAACCGGCACGACCGCCAGCGCACGAAGATCCGGCACCTGCCAGAAACTCGCCAACGCCTGTGGCCAGGCATCTCCACGCACCTGGCTCGCGAGGAGACCGGGCGCATCCTGCCACCAGCTCAGCGTCAGCGGACGCGAACTGGCGACCCAGAACAGCTGCTCCTCGATGACGCCACGAAGCGACGTGGTGAGTCCGGCCAGCTGCTCCTGGTTGAGCTGAAGATCGATCGCCACGGTCAACAGGTTGCCGTATTCGCGATCGAGCTGTTCGAGGATTTCGCTCCGCGACTGGAACAGCTTCACCAATGAATCGATCAACGCTGGCGTCACATCAATATCGGTATCGGCCAGACTCTTTTCGGCCAATGCCCTTGGCTGGCGAAGGGCGTCCCGCTGTTCGACCAGATCGAACTGACTCAGCCGCGTTTCGGCGATCTCTTCCTGCAACCCGCCCAGTTCGTCCACGTCCGGGAGGGCTCGGCGCTGCTCGTTGAGGATGCGCGACAGCAGCGGGCTGCCGCGGATCGCGTCGATCTGTTCGTTGAGCGTACGCTTGATCTGGCGCACGCGATCGAGCTGCGAGCGGATATCGATGGCCCGCCGGATCAGATCGTTGGTGCGGTCGGTGACCTCGAGCAGCTGGTCGCTGAACTCGCGATTGGTCGCCTGAATATCACGCAGCACCGGATGCGCAGCGATCGCTGCCCGATCTTCTTCTCCGATATCGGCGACGGCCTTCTCCGATTCGGCACGCCGCTGCCGGTCGAGCGCCGCCCGCAATGCATTCAGGCGGGCTTCTTCGATGGCAATCTGGCGCTGGAGCAGGTCGCGGCGCTGGGCATCGAGCTCCCGAAGCTGCGTGTTGTTGGCCAGTTCCCGGCGATGATACTCGGCTTGCAGCTCGGCCAGCGCGAGTTCCAGTCGATAGCGTGCCTGGGCCGGATCGAAGGTCTGGGTTTCGTCGCTATCGGGCGTCTGGAGCTGTGTTCGTGCCTGTTCCGCATCGGCCATCGCCTTGGCAATGGCCGACTGTGCCCGCTCCGGCCGTGTCTCCGCGCTGATCAGCCGCGCGTTGACCGAAGCCAATTGGCCTTGCAACGCTTCGAGCCGATCCAGTGCTTCGGAGGTTTTTCGGCCCAGGGTGTCCACCATGAGCTCGTCGAGAGCATCGGCTGCCGGGGCGTCGTCATCGCTCAGCGCGGAAAGCTGCCTCTCGAGTTCGCGAATACGCTGAGGGGCCTGCTGCGCCGAGCTTTCGAGCATCTTCAGTTCCTTGCGCAGCGCCTCCAGTGAATCCAGCGTCTGCAACGCGACGCCCAGATCCTCCAATTCCGTCTGCTGCTGCTCATCGGGCGTCTCGATCTGCTCGAGTTTCTGCTGTTCGGCAGTGAGCGTGTCGTGCGTCGGCAGGCTTTCCTGCTGTTGCGCCAAGGCGACAGTGCTTGTCATCAGTATGCACAATGCCAGCGCGAGGAACGTGATACGCTGAGCCGCTTTTTTGACGACCGAAACAGCTTTGACGACAGAGACAGCAGGCGCAGGCGCCCAGGCGGTCATTATAAGAGCATTGGCCCTCGTGGATTTGAACGCCCTCTGAGCAAGAGGCTCTGGTTGACTGACATACTCGCTCCCGGCCGGATAATCCGACATGCCCTCTCCTCGTCAACTCCGTTCATGCGGCCACCGTCGCGTTCGCGCGGTGCGATTCCTATCGAAGTCGGAGTTTACCGCCAGGGCGAGCGGATTCCGAGGCGTCCGTTAACCGCGTTTGCCGAGTTTGACTTAAGCCGACGACATGCTAGAAATCGTCACTACTTAATACGAAGCCTGATCTTCATCGACCTGATCGCGCTTCTATCCACTGGATTACCTTGACAGGACAGTCTTATGACGCCCATTCGTTCGCTGCGCGATACCAGCCTTCTACTATTGGGGATGCTGGCTACCCCATTAGCGACTGCGCAGACACCGGACAGCGATGGCGACCCGGTTCAACAAGCGAACGAGCAGGCCGAAGTGCGCCGTAACCTCGAAGCGGAAACCGCCGAGAACCCACTCGCGATCACGACCTATCGCCGCAACTACTTCCTGCCATGGACTTACAACGCTAACCCGGACGAGGCCGATTTCCGCCAGATCACCTCCGAGGGCGACATCGATGAGTCGGAAATCAAGTTCCAGTTGAGCTTCAAGATCAAGCTGCTCGACGACATGTTCGGAGACAACGGCGACCTCTATTTCGCCTATACCCAGCGTAGCTGGTGGCAAGCCTACAACTCCGAGGCATCGGCCCCCTTTCGCGAGACCAATTACGAACCCGAGGGTTTCGTGAGCTTCGATAATCGATGGACGGTGCTGGGCTGGACCAACACCATCAACCGGGTCGGCTTCGCGCATCAGTCCAATGGCCGTTCGGACCCGCTGTCACGCAGCTGGAATCGAATCTACGCCGAATCGATATTTCAGCGTGGCAACTGGGCGTTCAGTGTCGCCCCTCACTGGCGCATTCCGGAAAACGACGAGGATGACGACAATCCCGATCTGGAGAACTATATCGGCTATGGTGACCTGACCGTGGTCCGCGCCTTCGGCGACCAGGAAGTTTCGTTGATGGTTCGCGGCAACCCCGGCAAGGCACACTATGGCGGTCAGCTCGACTACTCCTTTCCGCTGTTCGGCAAGGTTCGCGGCTACCTCCAGTACTATCAGGGCTACGGCGAAAGCTTGATCGACTATGACCATGACGTGCAGCGTTTCGGCCTCGGCTTCAGTATCAATACCTTTTTGGCCGGCATCCCTGGCACTCGTTGATCCCTGCAGATAGCCTGTCTATGCTGATCCACGTTAATTGACTGTCAAAGGAAGACGACCATGACCATGCAATCCATCGGCGGCAACGGCTCCGAGCGCGAACGCGAAGCTTCTACCGAGCAGCTCAAGGAAGATCTGCGCAACCTGTCGCAGACCGTCGAAGAGTTGATCCACGCCACGGCGGACGACTCCCGTACCAATATCTCCGAAATGCGTGAACGCGCCCAGCAGCGCCTGCAGGAGACACGTGGACGTCTCGAGGCCCGCGGCGAGAAGCTTTATGCCAGCGCCAAGGATCAGATGGACGCCACCGATCAGTACGTGCACGAGAATCCCTGGACGAGCATCGGCATCGGCGCCGCCGCTGGCGTCGTTCTGGGGCTGCTGCTGGGGCGTCGTTGATGGCGGGTCCGGCTGAAAACGTCATCACCGCCGCCCGGCGGCTGATCGCCAACCTCATCGCCAGTGGCGAGACGCGCCTGCGTCTCGCCGTTGTCGAATGGGAAGCCGAACGCGACCGAATGTTGACCCTGCTGCTGCTGGCGGGCGCCGGCCTGATCATGCTCTCCTTCGCCATCGGCATGCTGCTTCTGCTGGTCGTGGTGGTGTACTGGGAGGATAACCGCTTGCAGGCCATCGGGATCTGCTCGGCGGTGCTTTTCGTCATCGCGGGCGCGCTGATTCTCTCGGCCAAGCGAGTGGCCAAACAACGTAAGTTGATGGCCGCGACCTTGCATCACCTCGAACGCGATCGAGAGGCACTGGGGCCTTCCCATGACTGAACGGACTCGGCAGCAGCAGATCGACGACCTCGAGGACGAGATTCTCCAGCAACGCCTCGACATGACGTCCGCCATGCGTGAATGGCGCGATGCCACGGCACCGATCGACCATGCCTGGGAAAAGATCGTGAGCTGGAAGGTGCCGCTGATGGCGATCGGCAGTCTGGTGGCCATGCGCAGCGCGCGCAAGCCACGTTCGACGGGTCGGCTGTTTCGTCGCGCCCTGACCGGACTGCTGATGTACAACCGCGGCAAGGCACTCTACCGGGCGTCTCGCGGGCGCAATCGCTAAGCGACGCCATACTCGCTCTTCAGCCTCAGAAGCGGCCACTATGACCTAGTGGCCGCTTTTTCGTTCAGCCTAGAGCGACTGACCACAGGCGACGCCGGACGCCCAGGCCCACTGGAAGTTGAAGCCGCCCAACTGGCCCGTCACGTCCAGCACCTCGCCAATGAAGTAGAGTTGAGGCAACGCATTGACCGCGAATGTCTTCGAAGAAATCGCATCGGTATCGACGCCGCCCATGGTGACTTCCGCCGTCCGCCATCCCTCCGTGCCTGCCGGCTTGAACTGCCATGCCCCGAGCCCCTGCGCAATCGTCTGAATATCGCCATTGGAGAGCTCGGCCATCGGCCGATCCTTCCATCCCTGCCATTGGAGCAAGGCCTGCGATAGCCGCTTGGGCAACACCTCTCCCAGCCAGGTTCCCAGATGCCGGCGAGGCGCTTCCTGGCGCAGCTTGCGCAGGGTCTCCTCGACAGGAATCGATGGTAGCCAGTCGATCTCGACCGCCATTCCCGGCCGCCAGTGGCTCGACGCCTGAAGCATCGCCGGCCCCGACAGGCCACGATGGGTAAAGAGCAGCGGCTCCTGGTACTGACCATCTCCGCATCTGGCCGCCACCGGGCAGGAAAGGCCGGCTAGCGCCGCCAGCGATGTCTTCCACTGCGACGTCACGGTGAACGGTACCAGTGCCGCTCGCGTCTCGGTCACCTCGAGCCCGAACTGACGAGCCAGATCGTAGCCCAGACCGCTGGCTCCCAGCGTCGGGATCGACAGGCCGCCAGTGGCAACGACCACGGCCCCCGCCTCGACCCTGGCGCCATCGATCTCCAGCCGCATGCCGTCGCCGAGACGCTCGATGTGGTTCACCGGTGTGGAGAGCGAGACCTCCACGCCCGCCCACTCGCACTCGGTCAACAGCATGGCGACGACATCCTTGGCCGAATGGGCACAGAACAGCTGCCCGGGCGCCTTCTCGACATACTCGATGCCATGCCGCTCGATCAGCTCGACGAAATGGTGTGGCGTGTAGCGCTTCAGGGCCGAGATCGGAAAATGCGGATTGCGCGAGAAGAAATTCGCCGGCGTGGTCGCGAGGTTGGTGAAGTTGCAGCGTCCGCCACCCGACATCAGGATCTTCTTGCCGGCCTTGTTGGCATGATCGACGACGCGCACCCGAAGGCCGCGATAGCCCGCCGTGAGCGCGCACATCAAGCCGGCCGCGCCAGCGCCGATAATGACGACGTCGTAGGTTTTCATGTCCGCACCGATCTTGCCTTGCTGGTTGGGCGGGCATTCTAACAGAGCCATTTTGCGACACGCCCTTTTCATTCGGCAGGGGTTGAGGTACTAACGAGTAGCAAGACTTCACAACGTATCGACAGCCCTATACTTACACTTTGTAACGCAGCGCAGACACCAGCCCACTATGACAATGATATCGGTGACCCGCTCGACGCCCGCTCTTTTCCACAGACGCCTTCCGTCACCGTCGACACTGTCGAGCCTGTCAACCGCTGCCGCGCTACTGTTCGGCTCGATCCATACCGGCTCGGTATTCGCTCAGATGCAGAGTGATGCACCAATCGCAGTGATCGGCGCCACCGTCGACACCTCGATCTGGCAAGACCCGGTCGAAGCTCTGGGCACCTTGAAGGCGGACGAGAGCGTTACCCTTTCCTCGACGCTCACCGGCACTGTCAGTGCCATCAACTTCGAGGACGGCGACAGCGTCGAGGCCCGTCAGTGGCTGGTCCAGCTCGACGACGAACAGGCCCAGGCAGAACTTCGGGCCGCCCAGGCGCTGCTTGATCAGCGCCGGAGCGCCCTCGACCGCGCCCAACAGCTTCAGGATCGCAATTTGGGCGTACGTGCCACGCTCGAGGACAATGCCGCGCTGGTCAGGCAGAGCGAAGCGGAAATCGATGCCATTCGCGCCCGGCTTGCCGATCATCGGTTACGCGCGCCCTTTGCAGGCACCGTCGGGCTGCGCGACGTCAGCGTCGGTGCGCTGGTGACCCCCGGCACCGAGCTGGTCACGCTGGACAAGCTCGATACCATGAAGCTCGATTTCACCGTACCGGCAACGCTGCTCTCGGTGCTGCATCCTGGGCTCACGCTCAGCGCCACGACACCGAGCTATCCCGACGCCACGTTCCGTGCAGAGGTCGCCACCCTCGGCACCCGAATCGACCCCGTCTCCCGAAGCCTGGTGGTGCGCGCCAATCTGGACAATCCCGACGGGCGCCTGCTGCCGGGCATGCTGATGGAAGTGCAACTGAACCAGCCCGCCCGCGAGGCGCTGACGATTCCGGAGAGCGCGCTGGTGCCCGATGGGGAACGCCAGACCGTCTGGTTGATCGAACCCGGCCAGCCCGCCAGCGTCACGCGTCGGGAAGTCGCCATCGGCGAACGCCGCCAGGGTGAGGTCGAGATCACCGATGGTCTCGAGAGCGGCCAGCGTATCGTGACGCATGGCACCCTCAAGGTACGCGAAGGCGACCCCGTCGAACTGATCGCCGAGGACGTCAGCGACGGTGACATCAAAGAAGTCCTCGAGCGTCAGCGCCGCGCCACCGAATCGCAGGTCAACGAATCGCAGGTCAACGAATCGCGAGCCAGGAACTGATGCGGATTTCCGACCTATCGATCCGTCGTCCGGTCTTCGCGACCGTCGTCTCGCTGCTGCTGATCGCCTTCGGCCTGCTGGCCATGGAGCGCCTGCCGTTGCAGGAGTATCCGGCCATCGATCCGCCCATCGTCAGCATCGAGACCAACTACCCGGGCGCCTCCGCCAGTGTCGTCGAGACGCGCATCACCCAACTGCTCGAAGACCGCATCGCCGGTATCGAGGGCATCGTCTCGATCGAATCCAGCAGTGCCGATGGCGAATCGGAGATCGACGTCGAGTTCTCGCTGGATCGCGATATCGACGGCGCCGCCAACGACATTCGCGACCGGATCTCGTCGGTAGCCGACAACCTGCCCGACCAGGCCGAGCCGCCGGAAATCGAGAAGAGCGACAGCAGTGACGACGTCATCATCTGGCTGTCGCTTTCCGGAGAGGGTTACACCATTCCGGAGCTGACCGATTATGCCAACCGCTATCTCGTCGACCGCTTCTCGACCCAGAACGGAGTGGCCCGGGTGCGCCTCAGCGGCGGCAAGGAGTACGCGATGCGGGTCTGGCTGGATCGCAACGCCCTGGCCGCGCGCCAGTTGACCGTCGACGATGTGGCCGATGCGCTGGAGAGCGAGAACGTCGAACTGCCCGCCGGCTTCCTCGAATCCCGCGATCGGCAGTTCACCCTGAGAATCCCGCGCAGCTTCACTACCGCCGCCGACTTCCAGAACCTGGTCGTCGCCCGCGGCAACGACGGTTACCTGGTACGACTGGCTGACGTGGCGCGCGTCGAGGTCGGTTCGGTAGAGGAGCGTTCGCTGTACCGAGGCAACGAGGTCCCGATGGTGGGCCTCGGCATGATCAAGCAGTCGACCGCCAGCGTGCTGGAAGTGGCCAACGGTGCCAAGGCGGAGATGGCCCGGCTGCAACCCACGCTACCCGACGGCATGCAGCTGTCGCTCAATTTCGACTCGTCGGTGTTCGTTTCCGGCGCGCTGCATGAGGTCGTATCGACGCTGTTCATCGCCATGGGGCTGGTCGTGGTGGTGATCTTCGTCTTTCTCGGCAACATACGCACGACCCTGGTGCCCGCAGTAACGGTACCGATCTCGCTGATCGGTACTTTCATCTTTCTGGCGCTGTTCGGGTTCACCCTGAACTTGCTCACGCTGCTGGCGCTGGTGCTGGCGATCGGGCTCGTGGTCGATGATGCGATCGTGGTCATCGAGAACGTTCACCGGCGCATGGTGATCCACGGCGAGACGCCTCTGGTCGCTGCTTTCCGGGGCACCCGCCAGATCGGCTTCGCCGTCATCGCCACCACCCTGGTGTTGATCACCGTCTTCATCCCGTTGAGCCTGCTCCAGGGCGATATCGGCCGCCTGTTTTCGGAGTTCGCCCTGACGCTTGCCGCGTCGGTCGGCCTCTCCTGTCTGGTGGCGCTGTCGCTGGCACCGATGCTGTGCTCGAAACTGCTCAGCCCGCGCATGCACGAGAGTCGTATCAGCCATGGCGTGCATTGGCTGCTGGACCGTTCGCAGACGATCTACCGACAGGCACTGCTGTGGGCGCTGCGTTGGCGCTGGATCGTGGTCGGACTGTTCGCCCTGGTGCTGGCACTCACCGCCTGGCTGTTTCAACAGCTGCCCAACGAATATACGCCCCAGGAAGATCGCGGCGCCTTTTTCGTGCTGATCGAAGGGCCGCCCGGCGCGACCTTTCACTACATGCAGGATTACTACGACGAGATCGAGGCCCGCCTGATGACGCTGGTCGATGCCGGCGACATCAATCAGGTGTCGGTTCGCGGTCCCCGCGGCTTCGGCAATGTCGAGAACTTCAATGATGGCATGGCCGTCGTTACGCTCAATGATTGGGGCGATCGACGATCGGCCTGGGATATCCTCGCCGACGTCCGCAGCCGGCTGTCGGATCTGCCCGGCGTCACTGCCACGCCGGTGATGCGCCAGGGCTTTGGCGGCCGGGTCGAGAAACCGATCCAGTTCGTCATCGGTGGCAGCACCTACGAACAGCTGGCCGACTGGCGCGATCGGCTGCTGACTCGCATTCGAAGCGACGACAGCAGCGGCCTCGAGGCGGTGGACAGCGACTACAAGGAAACCCAGCCACAGCTGCGCATCCAGATCGACTACAACCGTGCCGCCGCGCTGGGCGTTACCGTGAGCACCATCGGCAATACCCTGGAGACACTGTTCGGAGGCCGTAACGTCACCACCTATGTCGACGGCGGCGAAGAGTACGACGTCATCCTCGAAGGCGAACGTGACAATCAGCGCGCCCCAAGCTCGCTGGACAACGTGCAGGTACGTTCAGCGGTCAGTGACGAGCTGATTCCGCTGGCAAGCCTGGTGTCGGTGTCGGAATTTGCCGGTGCCAGCGAGCTCAACCGCTTCAACCGAATGCGCGCGATCACGCTCGAGGCCAATCTCCAGGGAGGGGTCGCGATCGGCGACGCGCTGGCCTACCTGCAGGGTATCGCGGAAGAAGAGCTGCCCAGCGAAGCTGGTCATCGACTACAAGGGGCCCTCCCGGGATTACCAGGAAGCCAGCGGTGCGACGACCTTCCTGCTCATCCTGGGCATCGTCGTGGTCTTCCTGGTGCTGGCTGCCCAGTTCGAAAGCTTCGTGCACCCGCTGGTCATCATGCTCACGGTACCGATGGCCATCAGCGGCGCCTTGCTGGGCCTATGGGCCAGCGGGCAGTCCCTCAATATCTACAGTCAGGTGGGGCTGGTCATGCTGGTCGGTCTGGCCGCCAAGAACGGTATCCTGATCGTCGAATTCGCCAACCAGTTGCGCGACGAAGGTCAGGCTTTCTCCGACGCGCTGGTCGAGGCTTCCGTGACTCGTCTCAGGCCGATCCTGATGACGACCGTCACCACCATGGCCGGCGCCGTTCCCCTGATTCTGGCCTTCGGCCCTGGTGCCGAATCGCGCATCGTCATTGGTACCGTCATCTTCTGTGGCGTTGCCGCCGCGACCCTGCTGACGCTATTCATCGTACCGGTGGCCTACGACATGCTAGCGCGGCGTACCGGTTCACCCGGCGACGTCAGCCGGCGTCTCGAACGCGAAATACACGGCTACGAGACACGAGACGAAGAAATCAGTCGATGAGGTTTGGCTACCACACGAGCCTAGCAAGGAACGGAATTGCAACTACACTAAGGCAACCATGCTGCTGCAATGGTGCCATTGCGTGAGCCAGTCGGGAGGTCATTCCATCGAACCGGAGGGATGAACATGAGCCTGTTCCATCGTGACGACAAGGACACCGGGACTAGCCGAATCGATGAAGACATGGCAGTCGCCGCCGAGCGCGCACCGCATTTGGGAGATGATCCGATCCGGGAGGAACCTGCATTGGTATCCGAAGAAGAACCGCTTGAAGAAAGCATCGACGAACCGTCACCCTACGCCACGGCTTATCTGACACGTGACAGCTGGGCAAGCCGCTCACGTCGTCGACTGAACGATCAGATCAGCGATACTTGCGAGAGTTGCGACGAATTCGTACAACATAAGCCTTGGCAGAGTGTCGGTATCGCCGCGCTGGGCGGCGTGCTGATGACCCTGCTGTTGAGTCGGCGCTGACAGCCGTTTTCCACCTGATCGGTCACGTGCACCGATCCACACATTGACGAATGGTTAAGGACGATCCATGAGCCGTAATTACCGTGAAGACACGCGCCATTACTACCGGGATGCCAAGCGCCGCGGCCGCAAAAGCCTCGATCGGGCTCGCCACCGCGCCGACGATATCAGCCATGAGCTGGCGGAAAATGCAGAAGAAGCGTGGCGCGAAACTGACGATTACGTTCATCGCAACGCCTGGAGCAGCATGGGTGTTGCCGCCCTCGCCGGGTTTGCCATTGGCTTCCTGGCCGGCCGTCGCTAACTTCCTTCACTGTCGGCCCCGTAGCGGCCGGCAGCCGAGTGTCGGCTGAATGAAACGGCCCCGCAATGCAGTTCATGCATCACGGGGCCGTTTCTGATTCGGTAGTCGATACCGCATGCCTGGTAGACGCAGGACAGCCTCTCAGGCTCAGGTCTGGTCCACTCCCAGACGACCGCCTCTTGCCCAATCTTCCTGCTCGGTTTCCTGAAAGAATATCTGCACCGAGTCGGGCGACTGACCGTATGCCTGCACGAAAGCATCGGTGATTCGCTCGGCAAGCTCGCGCTTCTGCTCGACGCTACGGGGGAACTGCTGGATTGTCACAATGGGCATGAAGGACTCCTTCAGGATGAGAAATCGGCACGTTCGATCTGTTCGGCCAAGGCTTCGCGCAAATGGCGTAACGAATCCACATCGCTGCTGTCAGGCCAGAGCCACACTCGTCGCCCCGAAAGATCGATAGCGGAGAGCAGCGGACCCAGCCGAATCAGGCGACACGTCTTCGTTTGCCAGGTACGGGCATCGACCGAGCTTTCCCAGACCGGTCGTTCCCGTTCGTATGCGCAGCGCAGGTACAGCTTCTGCGGCGCCTCGAGATGCTGGCGATACCCCGCCACAATGGCCACCATCGCAATGATGGCAGCAATCCGATAATCGACCCACCAGCTCGCATAGAGTGCCAGTCCCCCTCCCAGCAGGAGTTGAAAGCCCAGCGATAGCCTAGAGCGCTTGATGACGACTGCGGTCAGTGGTTTCGGCATGTTCGACGATCATCTGGACGAGGCGACGCATCTCCGGATCCTGCGGCCATTCGCGACGCATCAGCCAGGTAAAGAGATCCTGGTCTTCCTGGGCCAGCAGCTCACGATAGAGCTCCTTATCCCCGGCGGGCAGTCCGTCGTAGCAGGCCTCGAGAAACGGCATCAGCAGCAGGTCCAGCTCCCACATGCCGCGTCGGGAATGCCAGTAAAGCCGTCGACGCGTGACATCTTCGTTGTCTGACATGGACTATCCTCGATCCCGTGTACTGAATGAATGTGTCGCGCTGCATTATACCCAAGGGAATCCCCCACCACTATTCGGGAACGCGCGGTGACCGGCTAATGCGTTGTTTTCTCGAAAGTTGCGAAGTATGCTGAGACGACAATAACAGACGTCGGACGCCCATTGTGCGGTCTCCCACCGCCAGGCCGAGGCCTTACGGAGAATGTCGATGACCAAGTCTGAATTGATCGAGCAGATTGCCGCCCGCCGGTCGGAACTGTCGGCGAAGGAGGTCGAAGCCGCGGTGCGTGTCATCCTTGACGACATCACCAACGCCCTGGCAGAGGGCGGGCGCGTCGAAATTCGCGGATTCGGCAGTTTTTCCCTGCATTTTCGCGAGCCCCGCACCGGACGCAACCCAAAGACCGGCGACCCCGTCGATCTCGACGGAAAGTACGTCCCGCATTTCAAACCGGGAAAGGAACTACGCGAACAGGTCAATGCCAGCCGCGCGCTCGGCTATTGATCTTCCCAGTCACTGCAGCCGGCGCAGAGTCGGCGGCTGCCACCGCAATATGTAACGACGGCATGAGCCGTCGGCGGTGCGTCACCAGGAAAACCTATGCGCTGGCTCAAAGGCGTCATTCTCGCCATCATCTTGATCGTCGTGTTGCTGCTGGGCATTCTTTTTGCCGTCAATAACCAGCAGCCGCTGCCTCTGGATCTGATCTGGGTACAGCTGCCCCCGGCTTCGCTGTCGTTGTGGCTTCTGGTCGCTCTCGCCTGCGGCGTCATCCTCGGCATGCTCGCCATGACCGGCATGTATCTGCGGCTGCGAACCCTGCTGACTCGTGCACAACGTCACAACCAGCAACAACGCAAGGAACTCGATCGTCTCCGGACGCAGGAGTTCAAGGAAAGCCCCTGAATGAGCGATGTTCTGCTACTGGCGTTGCTGGTGGCAGCCATCGCCATCGGCTGGTTTCTGGGGCGATGGGAGTCCGGCCGGTTCCGGTCTCGTCCACAGCCGCCGCGCGGTTCGTTGCCGAGGGACTACTTCGTCGGCCTGAACTACCTGCTCAACGAGCAGCCCGATCGCGCGATAGAGACTTTCACCCAGGCCCTGGAAGTCAATAGCGACACGGTCGAAACGCACATCGCGCTAGGCAACCTCTACCGCTCACGGGGAGAAGCCGATCGGGCGGTGCGCATCCATCAGAATCTTCTCGCCCGCCCTGCCCTGACGCCCTCTCAGAGCGGGCAGGTACAGCTCGAACTCTCCCGCGACTTTCTCAATCTCGGCCTGCTGGACAGGGCGGAACGGCTGTTGCTGGCCCTGCAAAAAAGCCATGTCGACGACTCGCAGAAGCTCGCCGCCAAACGCCTGCTGGTCGATCTGTTCGAGCGAGAAAAGGAGTGGGCACAAGCTCTGGAGACCGCCCAGCCACAGCTGGTGCGCCAGGATGCCGATATCCGTCGAGCCGCCGCGCACTGGCATTGCGAACTGGCGAGCCAGCATCGCAACAACAGCAGCCCATCCTTGGCACGCAAGGCGTTGAAGCAGGCTCTGGGTATCGATGACCGCTGCGTTCGGGCCAACTGGATGCTGGGCCAGCTCGAATGGGACATCGGCCAGTATCGTGATGCAGCGCGGTTCTGGCAGCGCGTCCCCGAACAGGACGCCAGCTTCACCGCCATCGTGCTTGAGCCGTTGCGGGATACGTATCGCCTGCTCGACGACGACAACGGCTGGTGGCAGTTTCTGGAAAGGCAATTGCAGCACAACCCGCAGACCACGGTAGTCATGATGGCGGCGGACACACTGAGACAACGACAAGGCGCCGATATCGCCTGCGCCTTCGTCAGCGATCAGTTGCGCGAGCATCCCAGTCTGCGCGGGATCGACTACCTGATGGACCTCTATCTGGACGATAGCGATCCTGAAGAGCGCGATCGCCTAGAGCTACTCAAGCAACACACCCGCCAGTTGCTGAGCATCCGGCCTCGGCACCGCTGCCAACGCTGTGGTTTCGGTACCGAGCAATTGCATTGGCAGTGCCCACGCTGCCGCAGTTGGGGTACCACCAAACCGGTCACCGGTCTGGAAGGCGAGTAATCATATTACTGCCGGGAGAGTGAACACTCGATCTCCGCCAATGCCGACATCGGTTCTGCCGCCTGGGTGATTGCTCGACCGATGACCAGATGCGTACTGCCGGCAGCCATTGCGGCTTCCGGCGTCATCACGCGTCGCTGATCCCCCTGATCGGCCGTCGCTGGACGGATCCCCGGCGTCACCTTGAGGAACGCCTCGCCACAGAGTTCCGTCAGCCTCGCGCTTTCACGAGCCGAGCAGACAACGCCATCCAGCCCGCTCTCCTGTGTCAGCCTGGCCAGCCGTTCGACTTGGGCCAGAGCGTCGCCCGACACGCCTATCTCCTGCAACTCGTCGTCCGACATGCTGGTCAGCACGGTAACCGCGATGAGGTGGGTTTTCAGCCCTCGCTGCACCAGCCGCTCGGCACTCGCCTCCATCATTCTACGGCCACCGGAGGCATGGACGTTGACCATCCACACCCCCAGATCCGCCGCCGCCTCGACAGCGCCCGCCACGGTATTGGGAATATCGTGAAACTTGAGATCGAGAAAGACCTCGAACCCCCGTTGATGCATAGCCTCGACGGCCGCCGGCCCCGCCCGGGTGAACAGCTCCTTGCCAATCTTGACGCGGCAACGGGCCGGGTCAAGCGCGTCGACCAAGGGCAACGCTTGCGACAAATCGGAATAGTCGAGCGCAATGATGAGCGGCGAGTTCGGGGAAGGCATGAATCGTCTCCGGCATTCGAGTTCGAGCGGAGTATACCGAATGGAAGGCATCTGCGGGGCAGAAGCGAACCGAAGCGCCGCCTGGTACCGTCATGTAGCCATTGTCTTACAATAATCTGCGATATTTACCCATTAATTCCCGAGAACAGCCGTCGATACACAGAGTGAGGGCCGGCCAGAAGCATGACCGGCCTTCATTCATCTTCCTGTTCCGATCAAGGAAATCGATATGAAGACTTTGATTCACGCAGCACTCTTCTCGCTTCTCAGCTTCAGCGCCCTTCCCGCACTGGCGCAGGACGCCCCGGTCAATATCAACGAAGCGTCGGCAGAAGAACTGGCCACCCTCCCCGGCATCGGCGAAGTCAAGGCACAAGCCATCGTCGATGACCGGGAGGCCAACGGCGATTACAAGAGCCTCGAGGACCTGACTCGCGTCGACGGCATCGGTGAAACAACCGTCAGCAACCTGGCCGAAGAAGCGACGCTGTAATCAGCTCCGGGGTCGCCGACGGCCCCGGAACGTCAGTACTTGTAATCCTGTCGATCGTCTCCATCTTGGCTGAACAGGCAGCGTCAACGACGGAGACACCATGCCCCTGCTATTCCTACTGGCGCTTTTCGCTATTGCGGATTTCGCCTTGCTGTTCACCATTGGCGCCAAGATCGGTCTGCTGGCAAGTCTGGCATGGATCATCGTGAGTGCCGCCTTCGGTATTCATCTCATTCGCCGCGAGAGCCTGCTTACGCTTCAGAGAGCTCGTGAACGCATGGCCGCGGGCGAAATTCCCTCTGACGAACTGATGGCCGGCGCCTCGTTCCTGCTCGCCGGCATCCTGTTGATAGCGCCCGGTTTTCTTTCGGACATCGTGGGCCTACTATGCCTACTCCCCGGCAGCAGCCAGTTAATGCGCCGGTGGTCCGGACGCGGCACGCGACATGCTGGTGGAAGCGGACAGAAGATGCCCGGCGACTGGGACGTTCGCCGACACAAACCCGAGAGCGCTTCCCACCATGAGCAAGCTCCACATGGGAGCACGCCGATCGAAGGGGAGTATCTGGGCAAGGATCGCTGATCCGATCGTCTGCCACACAGACGACACCAGGCGAGAAAATTTTTGGCCCGCCCCTTGAAACCGACCGGCAAGGCCCAATCAAGGCAACAGCGATAGCTTTAGGCCATCAGGCCCATTAACCGGAAGGCTAAGCCTTCACCCCTTGAGCCTCGCTCATGTGGGAACGTGCATTTGCAACATGCAACCATCAGGAGAACGTGAGCAATGAAAATCCGTCCCTTGCACGATCGCGTCATCGTACGTCGCAAAGAAGAAGAGCAGAAAACTGCTGGCGGCATCGTGCTTCCGGGCAGTGCCCAGGAAAAGCCGACCCGCGGTGAAGTCTTGGCCGTGGGCAACGGTCGCATCCTCGAAAGCGGCGAAGTCCGCGCACTGGACGTCAAAGTTGGCGATACCGTGATTTTCAAGGAAGGTTTCGGCGTCGAGAAGCAGAAGGTCGACGGTGAAGAAGTCCTGATCATGAGCGAAAGCGACATTCTGGCCGTCGTCGAAGGCTAATCGTCGCATCGCTCGACGCTTCATTACGATTTCACGTATTACATATTTCACGTATTACATTAGGAAGATCGAACAATGGCAGCTAAACAAGTCAAGTTCTCTGATGATGCTCGCAAGCGCATGGCGCGTGGCGTCAACGTTCTCGCTGATGCCGTCAAGGCCACGCTGGGCCCGAAAGGCCGCAATGTCGTTCTGGAAAAATCCTTCGGCTCACCGACCGTGACCAAGGACGGCGTTTCTGTCGCCAAGGAAATCGAACTGAAGGACAAGTTCGAAAACATGGGCGCACAGATGGTCAAGGAAGTCGCTTCCAAGACCTCCGACGCTGCCGGTGATGGCACCACCACCGCAACCGTCCTGGCACAGGCCATCGTCAACGAAGGCCTGAAGGGCGTTGCTGCCGGCATGAACCCGATGGATCTGAAGCGCGGCATCGACAAGGCTGTCGTCGAGGCCGTCAAGCACATCCAGTCGCTCTCCGTACCGTGCACCGACTCCAAGGCTATCGCTCAGGTCGGCACGATCTCCGCCAACGGTGATGCTCGCATCGGCGAGATCATCGCGGAAGCGATGGAAAAAGTCGGCAAGGAAGGCGTCATCACCGTCGACGAAGGTCGCGGCTTCGAAGACGAGCTGGAAGTCGTCGAAGGCATGCAGTTCGATCGCGGCTACCTGTCTCCCTACTTCGTGACCAACCAGGACACGATGGCGGTCGAGCTCGAAGATCCGTACCTGCTGCTGGTCGACAAGAAGGTTTCCAACATTCGCGAGCTGCTGCCGGTGCTGGAAGCCGTCGCGAAGGCAGGCAAGCCGCTGGCCATCATCGCTGAAGATATCGAAGGCGAAGCGCTGGCAACACTGGTCGTCAACAACATGCGCGGCATCGTCAAGGTCGCTGCGGCCAAGGCGCCCGGCTTCGGCGATCGTCGCAAGGCCATGCTGCAGGACATCGCCATCCTGACCGGTGGCACCGTGATTTCCGAAGAAGTCGGTCTGAGCCTCGAGCAGGCCAACCTCGACCACCTGGGCAGCGCCAAGCGCATCACCATGTCCAAGGAAAACACCACCATCATCGATGGTGCTGGCGTCGAGTCCGACATCGAAGCCCGTGTCGCCCAGATTCGTGCCCAGATCGAAGAAACCTCTTCCGATTACGATCGCGAAAAGTTGCAAGAGCGTGTTGCCAAGCTGGCAGGCGGCGTTGCGGTCATCCGTGTCGGTGCTGCTACCGAGTTCGAGATGAAAGAGAAGAAGGCTCGCGTCGAAGACGCGCTGCACTCGACTCGTGCCGCTGTCGAAGAAGGTGTCGTGCCTGGTGGCGGTACCGCCATGGTTCGCGTCCTGACGCTGATCCAGGGTCTGACCGGCGACAACGAAGACCAGACTCACGGTATCGCCATTGCGCTGCGCGCCATGGAAGCGCCGCTGCGCCAGATCGTGACCAACGCTGGCGAAGAAGCTTCCGTCGTCGTCAATCGCGTCAAGGATGGCGAAGGCAACTTCGGCTACAACGCACAGACCGGCGAGTACGGCGACCTGTTCGAAATGGGCGTTCTCGATCCGGCCAAGGTCACGCGTACCGCACTGCAGTCCGCAGCTTCCGTCGCTGGCCTGATGATCACCACCGAAGCCATGGTGGCCGAAGATCCGGAAGACGCACCGGCAGGTGGCGGCGCACCGGACATGGGCGGTATGGGTGGCATGGGCGGCATGATGTAAATCATCGCCCCGCCATCACCTGATTTTTCAGACTGTTGAAAGGTTCAGGTATCATGGAAAGCCCCGCCATTGGCGGGGCTTTTTTTGTTCTCGAGCCAAGCGTTCGAGGCTACATGATCGTGCCTTTTCTCGCCCTTTTGCCTGCAGGAGTTTTCGCGCATGCTGAATCGCATCCGCATCGTTCTCGTCCAGACTTATCATCCTGGCAATATCGGTGCCAGCGCGCGCGCCATGAAGACCATGGGTTTGAGCGATCTGGTACTGGTCGCACCCCGCCAGTTTCCGGACGAGGAAGCCACTCGGCTCGCCGCTGGCGCTACCGACCTCCTCGACAGCTGTCGCGTCGTCGGTTCTCTCTCCGAGGCCGTCGGTGATTGCGTCCAGGTCATCGGCGCCAGCGCCCGCCTGCGCAGCCTGCCACTGCCCTGCTATCACGCCCCGGATCGAATGGCCGCCGAACTCTGGCAGCGACTGCCGGAAGGGCCGGTCGCCATCGTTTTCGGGCGGGAGCGCTACGGATTGACCAACGAGGAAATCGGCCACTGCACTCACCAGTTGAACATCCCCGCCAATCCGGACTATGGCGTGCTAAACCTCTCCCAGGCGGTACAGATCGTCGCTTACGAGACGTTCCGACAATCCCGAACCGCAGAGGCGGCACACCAGGCCCCCAAAGCCAATGGTCCCTACCCGACGGTGGAACAGCTGGAATACTTCTACGATCACCTGCATCGCGCCCTGGATAGCGCCGGGTTTCTGACCCAGCCTCATGCCAGGACCGAAGCGCATCTGCGCGCTCTGTTTACTCGCGCCGAGCCCAGCCGCAAGGAGTTGTCGATTCTCCGTGGGGTACTCAATGCCCTGGAAAGCCGTAACCAATCCGAATGAAACCCGGCGACAAAGTTCTTTGACAGCCACATCGCCCAGATAGAGAATGGGAATCAATCTCATCAAAATGGCGATGCAGACAATGAACTCCGAACGTTCTCAGCTTTACTACACCTGCGTCTTTCTACAGGTTTCATTCCAGGCCATCAGCCAATCCGTGATGGTCAGGACCGACACCAGCCGATGCTGGCTGGATGCACAGACGCTCGAGATGCTGCTGAACGAACTCGGACGCTGTCGCCAAAACGCCTCTCCGTTCAGAGAGATTCATTCGCTTCTGGATCAGGCAACCTACCACTGCGGGCTATTGATGACGCAATGTCCTGGCGCGCTCGATCGGCACCTTTGCCGCCACCACCTCGAGGCTGTCAGCGCACCACTCGGCCAGGCTGCTCGGCTGTTGGCCGCTTCTTCCCCTCCCCACTCCCCTGATTCCCTTCAGAAAGCTTCTCCGACTCGCCGCTTCAGAGACTGGTTTGGGCGCTGAGATCGTTCAGAATGAGAGAATCCGCCCCTTTCTCTTGCGTATGGCGATACCCGAGCAACAGGGATGTCCTATACGAAAGGGCCGAAGGCCGCCCATAAAAAAACAGCGCCCGGAGGCGCTGTTTTTCATGAGAGAGAACGGATTCGGAGAATCAGTCCTGGCCCATCTGCTGCTTGATCAGATCACCGATGGTAGTCGGGCCGTTCGGCTCAGCTTCCTGATCCCGCTTGCCACCAGTACTGCGACGCGGCTCGACCTGATCCTTCGCCTTGATGGACAGGTTGATGACGCGGCTCTTGCGATCGACGTTGACGATCTTGGCTTCGACGCTGTCGCCTTCGTTCAGCACGTTGCGAGCGTCTTCGACGCGGTCAGCGCTGATCTCGGAAGCCTTGAGCACGGCCACGACGTCAGTCGCCAGCTCGACATGGGCTTCCTTGGCGTCGACTTCGACGATGCGGCCCGTGACGATGGAGCCCTTGTCGTTGACGGCCAGGAACTCGGAGACCGGGTCGGACTCGAGCTGCTTGATGCCCAGCGAGATGCGCTCGCGCTCCGGATCGATCGAGAGGATGACCGCTTCCGCTTCATCGCCCTTCTTGAACTGACGAACGGCTTCTTCGCCGGTCTCGCTCCAGGAGATATCGGAGAGGTGAACCAGGCCGTCGATGCCGCCTTCCAGACCGATGAAGATACCGAAGTCGGTGATCGACTTGATGGTACCGGCAACGCGGTCGCCCTTGTTGTAACGAGCGCTGAAGTCTTCCCACGGGTTGGTGGTGCACTGCTTGATACCCAGGGAAATACGGCGACGCTCTTCGTCGATGTCCAGAACCATGACTTCGACTTCGTCACCGACCTGAACCACCTTGGACGGATGGATGTTCTTGTTGGTCCAGTCCATTTCGGAAACGTGAACCAGACCTTCGACACCCTCTTCCAGCTCGGCAAAGCAGCCGTAGTCGGTCAGATTGGTGACGCGGGCGTTGACTTTCATGCCTTCCGGATAGCGGTCGACGATGTTGACCCACGGATCTTCGCCCAGCTGCTTCAGACCCAGCGATACGCGGTTACGCTCGCGGTCGAACTTCAGCACCTTGACATTGATCTCGTCGCCAACGGCCACGATTTCGCTCGGATGCTTGATACGCTTCCAGGCCATGTCGGTGATGTGCAGCAGGCCGTCAACGCCACCGAGATCCACGAACGCGCCGTAGTCGGTCAGGTTCTTGACGATACCATTGATCTGCTGGCCTTCCTGCAGGGTGGCAAGCAGTGCTTCACGCTCGGCACTGTTCTCGGCTTCGAGAACGGCACGGCGGGAAACGACGACGTTGTTGCGCTTCGGATCGAGCTTGATGACCTTGAAGTCCAGCTCTTTGTGCTCCAGGTGCGCGGTATCGCGAACCGGACGCACGTCGACCAGTGAACCCGGCAGGAAGGCACGGATGGAGGCGACATCGACGGTGAAACCGCCCTTGACCTTACCGTTGATCACGCCCTTGACGATCTCGTCCTTCTCGAAGGCCGCTTCCAGTTCCTTCCACGCTTCGGCACGCTTGGCCTTCTCGCGTGACAGGCGGGTCTCACCGAAGCCATCTTCCACGGCTTCCAGCGCGACCTTGACTTCATCACCGATCGCGATGGTCATTTCACCATTGTCGTCGCGGAACTGCGCGACGGGGATCTGCCCTTCGGACTTCAACCCGGCGTTGACGGTGATCCAGTCGCCTTCGATGTCAACCACGGTTGCCATGACGATGGCACCGGGTTCCATGTTGATGTCCTGGAGAGACTGTTCAAACAACTCAGCAAAGCTTTCGCTCATGTGATTCCTACGTGATCAACGTTGATGACGGTCATACCGTCTTCCTCCGTACCACCAGCGAGCACGGGCCTTATCGACATATCCCTGGGGATGTTGGCGCTGGTTCGACCTGCAACGACTTGTCAGTCGGATCATTGCACGTCATGACATCTTGCCAGGGTCCCCGGTAGCGGAAGTGCGTCGTCGGCTTTTGCCACGAACCGGCAGTCAGACCAGAAAAGGCGCTAGACCAGGTTTCGTTCGGCGAGCAGCGTCTCGATACGCTCCACGACTTCCGGTATATCCAGCTGCGTCGTGTCCAGCTCTACCGCATCTGCGGCGGGTTTGAGCGGGGCCACGGCGCGCTGCATATCACGCGCGTCGCGCGCTTTGATTTCTTCCAAAAGGGTCGAGAGTCTAGCATCTTCACCCGCCTGCTGCAATTGCAGCAGGCGCCGCCTGGCACGCTCCTCGGCGGAGGCGGTGAGATAGATCTTGAGCGGCGCATCGGGAAAGACCACCGTCCCCATATCGCGGCCATCGGCCACCAGCCCCGGTGCCTGATGAAAATCGCGCTGACGCTGCAGCAACGCATTACGTACCGGCGGTAGCGCCGCGACCTGGGAGGCGGCGTTGCCGACTCCCTCGCTGCGAATCGCCGTGGTCACGTCGTCACCTTCCAGCAGGATCTGCATCGCGCCATTCTCGACCGCGAACACCACATCGAGATTCTGGGCCTGCTCGGAGAGCGCCTGCGCATCATCGACAGCGATCCCATGGCGCAATGCCGACAGCGCCGTCAAACGATAGAGCGCCCCGCTGTCCAGTAGATGCCATCCCATGTGCTCGGCGATCATCCGGCTGATCGTGCCCTTCCCGGCACCCCCCGGACCGTCGATGGTCAGAACCGGTGCCAGCTGGGTCATGTCGATGCCTCCGTCAGTTCCAGCCCCACCTTGTTGGCCAGCGCGACGAAACCCGGAAAGGATGTCGCTACGTTGGCACAATCATCGATCACTACCGGCTCGCTGGCGCGCAAGGCGGCGACGGTGAAAGCCATGGCGATACGGTGATCGCCCAGGCTATCCACCTGTCCGCCACCGTAGCTGGCACCATCGCCAGCCCGGCCGACGACATCGATGCCGTCTTCGTAGACCGTCGTGTCGACGCCGAGAACGGTAAGGCCGTCGGCCATCGCCTGGATCCGGTCGGACTCCTTGACGCGAAGCTCTTCGGCGCCACGCAGCCGCGTCGTGCCCTCGGCGTTGGCCGCCGCGACGAACAGCGCCGGAAACTCGTCGATTGCCAGCGGCACCTGATCGAGCGGGATATCGATACCCTTCAGCGGTGCGTAGCGGATGTGCAGGTCGGCGACCGGCTCGCCACCGACCTCGCGCGGATTCTCCAACCGCAGATCGGCGCCCATCGCCTTGAGGATGTTGATCACGCCGATACGCGTCGGATTGACCCCGACATGCTCGAGCAAGAGATCCGATCCCGGCGTAATGGCCGCTGCTACCAGGAAGAAGGTCGCCGAGGAAATATCCGACGGCACATCGATGGGCGCACTGGTCAGCTCGCCTCCGCCCTGCAGCGTCGCCAGGTCGCCGTCGCGGACGACCTTGTAGCCGAAGCCATTGAGCATGCGTTCGGTATGGTCACGCGTCGGCGCCGGCTCGCGCACGCGCGTTTCGCCCTCGGCATAGAGACCCGCCAGCAGCAGGCAGGATTTGACCTGCGCGCTGGCCATCGGCATGTCGTAATGGATGCCTTTCAGCGGCTGCCCACCGTGGATCCGGAGCGGGGGACGCCCCCCTTCCGCGGTATCGATCTTCGCCCCCATCAGGCGCAGCGGATCGGCCACCCGGGCCATCGGCCGCTTGGTCAACGAGGCATCGCCGGTCAGCTCGGTATCGAAGGCCTGGCCGGCCAGCAGACCGGCAAACAGACGCATGGCGGTACCGGAGTTGCCTACGTAGATCGGCCCGGCCGGCTTTTTCAGCCCGTGCAGACCCACGCCATGGATTGTCACTCTACCCTGATGCGGACCTTCGATGGCGACACCCATGTCGCGGAAGGCTTGCAGCGTTGCCAGGCTATCCTCGCCCTCGAGAAAACCCTTGACCTCGGTGACGCCACTGGCCAGTGCGCCGAGCATGATCGAGCGGTGAGAGATAGACTTGTCGCCGGGAACGCGAATCCGGCCATTGACCGAACCGCCGGGCGACACCCGGTACTGAACCTGTCGTGCTTCCATGGTCTGATAACTCGTCTGATTCAACAGCGTTTCAAAATAGTGTCTGGCGTGACTGGCACGGTCGAACGTACCCAGCATGGCGTCGCTGTCGCCCTGCTCCACCGCCGTTCGCAGCCGGGAGAGCCCGGCCTCGAAATCGTCCAGCGCCGCCAGCAACGCACTGCGATTGGCGGTGAAGATATCGCGCCACATGACCGGATCACTGCCGGCAATACGGGTAAAGTCGCGGAACCCGCCGGCGGCATAGCGAAAGATCTCCAGCCGTTCGTCCTGCCGTGCCAGCGTATCGACCAGCGAAAACGCCAACAGGTGCGGCAGGTGGCTGGTTCTCGCCAGGACCTGATCGTGCCGGTCCACCGGCATTTCCAGCACGTCGGCACCGCAGCGTTGCCACAGCGCACGCACCGCAGCAACGGCTGTCGGCGCCGTGCCAGCCTCCGGTGTCAGGATGACCTTGTGATGACGATAGAGCGCCGGATTGGCTGCGACCACGCCACTTTTCTCGGAGCCGGCGATGGGATGCCCGGGAACGAAATTGGCAGGCAGATAGCCGAAGGTCTCCCGCGCGGCATCGCAGACACGACGCTTGGTACTGCCGACATCGGTCAGGATCTGCTCGTCGACCAGCGGCACCAGTTGCGCGAACACCTGCCCCATGGCCAGCACCGGTACCGCCAGAACGATGATGTCGCTCCGAGCGACCAGTGGTGCCAGTTCGTTACCGCCTTCGTCGATCACCCCCAGTTCGAGCCCAGTCGTGATCTCGTCCCGATCCCGGTCACAAGCCAGGATGCGCCCGGCATAGCCGTTGGCCTTGAGCGCCGCGGCCAGCGAACCGCCGATCATGCCCAGCCCCACGATCAGCAGCGTCGCCTCTCCTGTTGGCGTATCTCCGGCCCGCACCTTACAGCACACCCACCGGGTAGGAGCCCAGCACTTTCATGTCCTGGGCGCAGTTGCGTACTTCATCCAGCACACGGGCGATCTCGGGCTGATCGACATGCCCCTTGAAGTCGATAAAGAATACGTAATTCCAGGCCCCGGTGCGGGACGGCCGTGTTTCCAGCCGTGTCATGTCGACACGGTGGCGATGGAACGGCTCGAGCAGATCGTGCAACGCGCCCGGCTCGTTACGCATGGCGACCACGATGGAAGTCTTGTCGGTGCCGGACGGCGGGACCGACTCATTGCCGATGATCAGGAATCGCGTGGAGTTGTCCGGCCGGTCTTCGATCTTCTCGGCGACGTGATCGAGCCCGTAGAGCTGGGCGGCCATATCGCCCGCGATGGCGGCACTGTGCCACTCGGTCTTGACCAGCCGCGCCGCTTCGGCATTCGACGATACCGCGACACGCTCGGCATGCGGGTAATGCGCATCCAGCCACTTGCGGCACTGGGCAAAGGATTGCGGATGCGAGTAGATGCGCGAGATCTTGTCCTGGCGCGTAATGCTCGATATCAACAGGTGATGATGGATACGCAACACGACCTCGCCGCTGATATGCAGACCGGAATCCATGAACGAATCCAGCGTGTTGTTGACCACGCCCTCGGTGGAGTTCTCCACCGGCACCACGCCATAGTTGACCGCGCCCGCCTCGACCTCGCGGAACACTTCGTCGATCGCGGCCATCGGCAGGCTGATCGCGCTATGCCCGAAATGCTTGAGCGCCGCCTGCTGGGTAAAGGTCCCCTCCGGGCCGAGATAAGCCACCTTGATCGGCTTCTCCAGCGCCAGGCAGGCCGACATGATCTCGCGGAACAGGCGTGCCATTTCCTCGCTGTGCAGTGGCCCGGGATTGCTTTCCATCACCCGGCGCAGGACCTGAGCCTCGCGCTCCGGCCGATAGAACACGGCGTCCGGATCATCCGCCGTCTTGACGTGGGCGACCTGCTGGGCGCAATCGGCGCGCTCGCTGATCAGCCGCAGCAGTTCGCTGTCGATGGTATCGATACGTTGCCGCAGGGCTGCAAGGTCCAGCGGCGAATTCGAGGAGTCACTCATGACCGTATCCTGAAGGAGGTGGGTGACGCCCCGCTTAACCGCGGCGGCGCTCGAAATCCTGCATGAACGTGGTCAGCGCCTGCACGTCGGCTTCGCTGACCGCATTGTAGAGGCTCGCACGCATGCCGCCGACGCTGCGGTGCCCCTTGAGATTCAGCAACCCTTCCGACTCGGCCTCACTGAGAAAGACCGAATTCAGCGACTCGTCCGCCAGCGTGAACGGCACGTTCATGATCGAGCGGTTGGTCGGGTCGATCGGGTTGGCATAGAAATCGCTGTTATCGATCATCGAATAGAGCGCCTCGCACTTGCGGCGGTTGATCGCCTCCATCTCGGCCAGGCCACCGATATCCTGCTTGAGCCAGTGAAATACCAGGCCGGCCAGATACCAGGCGTAGGTGGGCGGCGTGTTGATCATCGAGTCGTTTTCGGCGTAGACCTTCCACCCCAGCAGCGACGGCGTCTGCGGCAGAGCGCGCTCGAGCAGGTCGTCGCGGACGATAACCACGGTGATACCGGCAGGGCCGATGTTCTTCTGCGCGCCGGCATAGATGACGCCATAGCGGCTCACATCCAGCGGCGCCGACAGGATCGACGACGACATGTCGCACACCAACGGCACGGAAACCTCTGGCGTGTAGTCGTATGCCAACCCGCCGATGGTCTCGTTGTGACAGTAGTGCAGGTAGGCGGCATCGCTCGAGAGCGAAATGTCATCCGGGCGCGGCACGTGGACGTAACCGTTGTTGCGCGTCGACCCGGCGATATGGGAAGCGGCGAGGTGATCCGCCTCCTTGATCGCCTTGGACGACCAGATGCCGGTATCCAGATAGTTGGGCGTACCGCCCTGCCCGAGCAGGTTGAGCGGCACGCAGGCAAACTGCATGGTGGCGCCGCCCTGCATGAACAGCACGCGGTAGTTGTCAGGAATCGCCAGCAGATCGCGCAGGTCCTGCTCGGCCTGAGCAGCGACTGCTTCGAACGTCGGGCTGCGATGACTCATTTCCATCACCGATAGCCCCTGGCCCCGATAGTCGAGCAACTCTTCGCGGGCGCGTTCCAGAACGGCGGTCGGCATCGCCGCCGGGCCAGCACAGAAATTATGCAGACGTGTCATCGTCAAGGTTTCCCGATTCAAGCCTAAAAGCCACTTACACCACTACTCAGAAACACGCCCCGGAGACGCTCTCGGGGCACCAGCTGCCTACTCGCGTTCGTCACCGGGCTCGGCAGCGTCCGCATCGGCAGGCGGCGTCTCTTCCGCCAGATCCACGGCGACCTCGTCTTCCGCCAACTCCTCCTCGCTCGGTTCGTCTACGCGAACCGTCTTCACCAGACGCTCGTCGTCGCCGGTGCGAATCAGAGTGACACCCTGGGTGTTACGCGAGCTGATCGAGACTTCGGAGACACGGGTACGCACCAGCGTGCCTCGATCGGTGATCAGCATCATTTCGTCGCTGCTGCGAACCTGCATCGCCGCGACCAGCGCACCGTTGCGGGCCGTGGCCTGCATCGCGATCACGCCCTGACCGCCGCGTCCACGGATCGGGAACTCCTCGAGCCGGGTGCGCTTGCCATAGCCGTTTTCCGAAGCCGTCAGGATATAGATCTGCTCGTCATTGACGCTGCCGCCTTCACCGTCATTGGCGTCGGCCTCGTTATCCGCATCCGCATCGATGGTCTGGCTCTGCGGAATGATCAGACTGATCACCTCGGCCCCATCGAGCAGGCGCATGCCGCGCACGCCGCGAGCGGTACGGCCCATCGGACGAACATTGCCCTCTTCGAAGCGGATCGCCTTGCCATTGGAGGACAAGAGCATGACATGATCCGAACCGGAGGTGATCGCCGCACCGACCAGACGATCGCCCTCGTCGAGATCCAGCGCAATCAGGCCCACGCTACGCGGCCGGGAGAACTGATCCAGCGTTGTCCGCTTGACCGTGCCGCTGGCGGTGGCAAAGAAGATGTAGCTGTCCGGGTTGTATTCGCGCACCGGCAGGATCGCGCTGATCGACTCGCCGGCATCCAGCGGCAGCAGGTTGACCAGCGGCTTGCCACGCGATCCGCGGCTGGCATTGGGCATTTCGTAGGTCTTGAGCCAGTACACCTTGCCGCGACTGGAGAACAGCAGCATGGTGTCGTGCGTCGAGGCCACCACCAGATGCTCGATGACGTCTTCGTCCTTCATGCTGGTGGCCGACTTGCCGCGTCCGCCCCGCTTCTGTGCCTGATAATCGGAGATCGGCTGCGTCTTGGCATAACCGCCGCGGGACAGCGTGACCACCATGTCTTCCTCGGCGATCAGATCTTCCATGGATAGGTCGAGACGGCTGGTATGAATCTCGGTCCGGCGCGCGTCACCGTACTGGTCGCGGATCGCCTCCAGTTCCTCGCGGATCACCTCGAGCAGGCGATCCGGCGACGCCAGGATATGATTGAGTTCAGCGATGCGCTCGAGAATGCTCAGGTACTCGTCGAGCAGCTTCTCCGTTTCCAGACCGGTAAGGCGATGCAGACGCAGTTCGAGGATCGCCTGGGCCTGTGCCGGAGAGAGCCGATACATGGCACTGTCGTCACTCAGGCCATAGCCCTCTTCGAGATCTTCCGGCTTGCAGGAAGTCGCGCCGGCGCGCTCGAGCATGCCGGTGACCTGCCCCGGCTGCCAGTCGCGGGCAAGCAGTTTTTCCTTCGCTTCGGCGGCGTTCGGCGAGGCCTTGATCAGTTCGATCACCTCGTCGATATTGGAGATCGCGACGGTCAGGCCTTCGAGCAGATGCCCGCGTTCACGAGCCTTGCGGAGTTCGAACAGCGTGCGGCGAGTAACGACTTCACGCCGGTGCCGGACAAAGGCCTCGAGCAGTTGCTTGAGGTTCAGTGTCTTGGGCTGGCCGTCGTCGAGGGCGACGATATTGATCCCGAATACGTTCTCGAGCTGCGTGTGCGCGAACAGGTTGTTGACGACAACATCGCCGGATTCGCCACGCTTGATCTCGATCACCACGCGCAGCCCTTCCTTGTCGGACTCGTCGCGCAGCTCGGCGATACCCTCGATCCGCTTTTCCTTGACCAGCTCGGCGATCTTCTCGATCAGCCGCGCCTTGTTGACCTGGTAGGGAAGCTCGGTGATGACGATGTGGTCACGACCGCTCTTCTTGTCGAACTCGACGGTATGTTTGGCGCGCACGTAGATGCGTCCACGACCGGTCCGATACGCCTCGAGAATACCGGCACGGCCGTTGATGATACCGGCGGTGGGGAAATCGGGGCCGGGGATATACTCCATCAGGTCGTCAACCGTCAGCGTGTAATCCTCGATCAGCGCCAGACAACCGTTGATCACTTCCACCATGTTGTGCGGTGGAATATTGGTCGCCATGCCGACGGCGATACCGGAAGCACCGTTGATCAGCAGGTTCGGCACCTTGGTCGGCAGCACCTCGGGGATTCGCTCAGTGCCGTCGTAGTTGTCGACCCAGTCGACGGTGTCCTTCTCGAGATCGGCGAGCAGTTCATGCGACAGGCGCGACATGCGAACTTCGGTGTAACGCATTGCCGCCGCGTTATCGCCGTCGATGGACCCGAAGTTGCCCTGGCCGTCGATCAATACGTGGCGCATCGAGAAATGCTGCGCCATGCGCACGATGGTGTCATAGACCGCGCTGTCGCCGTGGGGATGATATTTACCGATCACATCGCCGACCACGCGCGCCGACTTCTTGTATGGCTTGTTCCAGTCGTTGCCGAGCTCGTGCATCGCGTAAAGCACACGACGGTGGACCGGCTTCAAGCCATCGCGGACGTCGGGCAGCGCGCGCCCGATGATGACGCTCATCGCGTAGTCCAGATAGGACTGCTTGAGTTCGTCCTCGATGTTGACTGGCAGAATTTCTCTGGCGATATCACCCATGGGTCGTCAAATCCTTTGCACCGCTGCCACACCCGGAGTCCGGCCGTGGCAGCGTTAATAAAGCCCTGGCTAGGCGGCCAAGTGGCTCAGCCACACAATCACGGGATCATACCATTTCAGGGGCTTCAAAGGCAGGCGTTGACGCGCTTGAACCCGGTTTTCTACTTCGTTTCGGCCATATCGACGACCAAGGGTCCCAATCGCTCCGTCCATTCCCCTTCCATCGGAATCACCTGGCCGCTTTGCTGGTCCAGCAACACGAAAGTCAGCGTCGCCGATGCGACCAGCTCACCGCTGCCGACATGGGTAATGCGATGCCCGACTACCCCGCTGCGCCCGCCAAGACGGGTCAGGCAGGTCTCGACCTCGAGATCGTCGCTCATGACGGCCGCGCGCCGGTAATCAATATTGAGATTGACCGCGACCAGCGCCACGCCTTTGGCCAAGCCTTCGGCAAACTCCGGGTGCGCGTCGACATAGGCCCAGCGCCCCTCCTCCAGAAACTCCAGATACCGGGCGTGATTGACGTGGCCGTAGCCATCGAGATGAAAGCCGCGAACGCGCACGGCAGTCACGGTAGTGCGTGAATCCATGGAATCTCTCCTGTTGATGCAAAGTCTTGTCGGTAGCCCGTAGCTCGTAGCTCGTAGCTCGTAGCTCGTAGCTCGTAGCTCGTAGCTCGTAGCTCGTAGCTCGTAGCTCGTAGCTCGTAGCTCGTAGCTCGTAGCTCGAAAACATACGCCCGTTTGAAACAGACGCGCAAATATCGACGCGCAACCTTGGTGGTAACACCTGGGTCGTTTCGCCATAATATGCCTCCTTTCAAACGGATCGGGCGCATGTGGTTCAAGCATTGTCATCTGTATCGCTGCCATGACACCGAGGTTCTCTCCGTCGAGGATCTGGAAACCGCGCTGGCAGAATTTGCGTTTCGCCCCGTCTCCCCGCGTGAAGCACGCCGGGTTGGCTGGAGCGCACCGGCCGGCCGCCGCAGCGAACAACGCGTACACGAAATTCAGGGGCATCGACTGCTGTCGATGCTGCGCCAGGAGCGTCTGCTGCCGGCCGCGGTCGTCAATGACGAAGTCAACGAGCGTAGCGAGGCACGCGAGCAGGCCGAAGGGCAGCCACTCTCGCGCCGGGAGCGCCAACTGCTCAAGGAGCAGGTGATGGAGGAACTGCTGCCGCAGGCCTTCACCCGCACACAGCGAGTGGAACTGTGGTGGGACACCCGCAAGCAGCTGATCGGCATCAACGCCTCCAGCCGCAAGCGTGCCGAGGAGGTGCTGGACCTGCTGCGCCAGACGCTCGGCTCGTTGAAGGTGACACCGCTGGCGACGAAAACGCCGCCCTCTCGCGGCATGACCCAGTGGTTGAGCGACCCCGCCAGTCGCCCCGCCAGCCTGCTGCTCGGCGATCAGGTCGAGCTGCGCGCCGCCGAGGACGAAGGCGTACTGCGTGCGCGCCAGGTCGATCTCGACAGCGAAGAGATCCAGTCGCTGCTCGAGAACGGGCGCCAGGCGAGCCAGCTCAGCCTGGGCAGCGAGGGCCAGCTCCGCGTGATGCTGCATGACGACCTGGCACTCAAGTCACTGCAGTTCGACGATGCCCTGCTGGACGAAGCCAGCCAGAGCGACGACGGCGACGACCCGATCGTCAGCCTGGAGACCGATTTCGCCTTGATGTCCCAAACCTTGGCTACCTTCGTCACCCAACTGATCGAATGGCTGGGTGGCGAAGCCGACCCGGCAGCCCCGACACCATGACGCTCCGTTTCGATACCGACAAAGGCGCAGCCCCCTCCCAGGGCACCGCGGCCGGCAATTCGCATGGCAACCCGCACAGCGCCGAAGCGGCCATCGATCTCGATCGCTTTGCCGATATCCGCCCCTATCACGACGAAGAGGTAGCGGCGGTACTGGCCCGGCTGGCGCACGACAGCGAACTGCTGGATGCGATCACCCGGTACCGGCTGCCACGGCTGTCGCGCTTCGCCCCGCCGCTGGCGCGCAAGCTGGCCAGCTTCCGGATCCAGCGCGAGGTCCGCAACGTCTCGACGGTGCGCGACTTCCAGTTGCGCATCGCCGAATACATGGCGCACATGATCGCCAGCACCACCCGAGGATTCGAAGTCAAAGGTCTGGATCGACTGTCGTCGGATCAGGCCTATCTGTTCATCGGCAACCATCGCGATATCGCCCTCGACCCGGCCTTCGTCAACTACGCGCTCTATACGGAAGGGCATGACACCGTCCGTATCGCCATTGGCGACAACCTGCTGCAGAAGCCGTTCGTGACCGACCTGATGCGGCTCAACAAGAGCTTCATCGTGCCGCGCTCGGTCAAGGGCAAACGGGCGATGCTGGCAGCGTATCAGTCACTATCCGGTTATATCCGTCTCTCGATCACCGACGACAATCACTCGGTCTGGCTGGCCCAGCGGGAAGGCCGGGCCAAGGATGGCGTCGACCGCACCGACAGCGCCATCGTCAAGATGCTGTCCATGGCACGGCGCCTGGAAGAAGGCGACAGCGATATCGGCGCCGCCGTGCGCGAGCTCAAGATCGTGCCGGTCTCGATCAGCTACGAGTACGACCCCTGCGCCATCAACAAGGCCCGCGAGCTGCATGCCAAGGAGACCGACGGCGCCTACAAGAAGGTGGAATTCGAGGACATCCTCTCCATCGTCGCCGGGATCACCGGCGACAAGGGACGCGTCAAGCTGGTGTTCGGCACGCCGCTCTCGGCGGATTTCGACAACGCCGATGACGTCGCCGCAGAGATCGACCGTCAGGTGCTGGAAAACTACCCGATCTTCCCCAGCCATCGGCTCGCGCTGGCCGAAACCGGACTGGCTCCGGATCTGGTCGACCTTTCCGGCGTGACAGCGGGCGATCGCGAGCGTTTCCAGGCGCAGCTATCCCAAGTGCCGGACGAACTCCGTCACTGGTGGCTGATGCAGTACGCCAACCCCATTCTGAACCGCGCCGGCCGAGCCCACGGCCGGGAAGCCCAGTCCTGACACCCGCATACCGTTGACCCAACCGCCATCGCTCCTTGCGATGGCGGTTTTTCCCGATGCCTCGCCCCTTCTCCGCGCCCGCTACCCTGCCTTTCTCTTCTATCGAATCGAATCGAACCAAACCGAATCGAAGCAAACCAAACCAAATCGAGCTGAGCCGCATCGCCCCAAACCGAACCGAATCGAGCCCGGCTCGGCCGAAAACAGCCCCCTCTGACCTGACTTTATCGCTATCCATCGATCCCGTGCTGGCGTGATCGCAGGAAGTTTCTTAAAATACGCTTAAATTTAGCCCGCTAATTAGCATATTTATCGTTTCCAGCCATGAATGCTCCTCTCGATTCCGCCACTCCCTCCCCGGCCGAGGCCAGAACGCTCGATGCCGCCAGCGCGCTCCCGGAAACCCAGCCGCCACATCCGGCACCGGCAAAGCCATCTCCCGAGATCCTGACGCCCCCGCTGATCACGCCAAGGACATTGCAACGCGGCGAAGGCCTGCTCAAGGCCGATGTCGTTCTCAAGACCCACGCGGGCCAGCCCGTGATCTGCAAGGACTACAGCCGATATGCCGGCAGCTGGCAGGCAATCCCTGCGCGCCTGCTGCTGCGTCACGAGGCTCGCATACTGGAGCGCCTGCGCCACTGGCCTCACGCACCCAAGGTGGTCGGCCAGATCGGCAAGCTCGCGTTATTGCTGGAGTACGTGCCCGGCGAGATGCTGAGCGAAGCGGCAGATCCCACGAGCCCGATCTACTTCGCCCAGCTGATGGCCGTGCTGACCTCCCTGCACCGCAGCTCGATCGTGCATAACGACATCCGGGGCTCCAACATCATCGTGAGCCGGGGTCGCGTGGTGCTGATCGATTTTGCCTCGGCGATCTATCTGCCCGGCGGACGACTGCTGCGCTTTCTGCTCCGCCCCCTGCGGCGCAGCGACCTCGCCGGCGGGCTCAAGCTCAAGGCCCGGCTGACCGGCGAAGCGCTCACGCCGGAGGAGGCCCGTCTGCGTCGCAAACCGGCCTGGATAAGAGGCCTCCAGCACACCTGGAAGCGCCACCTGCTACCCCGGCTCAAGCGCCAGTCGCAAGCGCAGCGCTACGATGAAACACGGTGAGGCCATCTTATCGTTGATACTCGGCGTCTCCCGGCTCACTTGCGCCAGAAGAACGGCATCAGCAGCACCAGCACGGTGAGGATTTCCAGACGCCCCATCAGCATGCCCAGGCAAAGCAACCATTTGGCGGCAGCCGGCAGGCTGGCGAAATTGCCGGCCGGGCCAATGGTATTGCCCAACCCTGGACCGACGTTGTTGAGCGCCGTGGCCGCGCCGGTGATCGCCGTGACCATGTCCAGCCCCAGCGCCGCCAGTGCCAGGGAAAGCACCGCCACGGTGAGAAAGAAGAAGAACGAAAAGGCAATGACGGCGCGCACCACCTCGTCGTTGAGCCGCCGGCCGTTGTAGCGCTGGGCGAACACGCCGCTCGGATGGACCAGATAGCGCAGCTGATTGACCAGCAGCAGACCGCCGATCTGGAAGCGGAATATCTTCATGCCACCGCTGGTCGAACCGCTACAACCGCCAATGAAGGTGATGAAGAAGAACGTGGTGACCGCCAGCGGCCCCCATAGCGAATAGTCCTCGCTGGCGTAGCCGGTGGTCGTCACCACCGAAATCACATTGAAAGCGACTGCCGTCAGCGCCTCGAAGGGCGCTTCGGAAAACGCCAGGACCCGATAGGTCGTCAGCGCCATGATCACGACGACCAGCAACCCGACCAGCCCTCGCACCTGCTGGTCCTGCCACAGCGCGCCACGACTATCGCGCAGCAGCCGGATGTAGAGCACGAACGGCAAGGCTCCGGCCAGCATGAACGCACAGCCCAGCCACAGGATCAGCGGCTGGTCATGATAGATACCGAACGAGGCGTCATAGTTGGCAAAGCCGCCAGTGGAGACCGAACTCATCGCATGGACGATGGCATCCAGCGTGCCCATGCCCGCCAGCCGGTAGCTCAGGATCGCTGCCAACGTGAAGCCTAGATAGATGAACGTCGAGGCCTTGGCAATCCCCCAGCCCGAGGCAGCACCTTGTCCGACCAGTCCGAAGACTCGGTCTGGAACAGCCGCATGCCGCCGACCTTCAGAAACGGCAGGATCGCGATCGCCATCACGATGATGCCGATACCGCCCAGCCACTGCATCAGCCCGCGCCACAACTTGAGCCCATCGGACAGATTCTCGATACCGACGAGCACGGTGGAACCCGTCGTGGTGATCGCCGAGACCGACTCGAACACCGCATCGGTGAACGACAGCTGCGGCGCACCCAGCACCAGCGGCAGGCTGGCGAAGGCGCTGATCGCCGCCCAGCTCGACGTGGTCAGGATGAACATGTGGCGCGTCTTCAACTCCACCGGCGTACGCCAGGTCCACGCCAGCAGCGATAGCGACACCACCAGCGCGAGCGCCATCGACTCGAGAAACGCCCACAGGTCCGGATCGTTCTCGAGCCCCAGCAGCACCACCGGTGGCACCATGAACAGCAATAGCACGGTCAACAGCAGCGCCAGAATCTTGAAAATTGGCTTGGCGTCTTGCAAGACTTCCTCCCGGTCTCCGTCACGCGAGTTCGACTGACGCTATCCGACCGCACCGCAGCCGAGTCCAACCCTATTGCATTCCCTATTGTCATTCGGCCAACGGCATCCCCGCCGAACGAACCGGAGCGATGATAGGCCATCCCGCCGTTCAAGACACGACTCGGCCTGCATTTCGCATCCGCCGTTCTCGCCCGGCCCATGAACCATGGTTCATCGACCGCACCGACTCTGGCCGCGCAGCGAGATGTGCTATGGTGGCGCCATCGCAACGCAGGCGCGCCGGCCCGTCGTTGAAAGCTACGACGAACATTCATCTCGGCGACGAGTCGACGCCGAGACAGGCCGAATATTACAAGCTAGTCACTGGAGGAAAGCCCCCATGAGTTCCGCCTCGGAAATGCAGAAGACCCGCGTCATTCAGGAACTTCGCGCCTTCATCAAGAAACTGCTGCAGGAGCCCGGTATTCTCGAGAATTCGCTGGCCATCGCCAAGCGCCACTCCGACGGCAGCAACGACGCCCAGGCCTGGGCGACCATCGCCAACGAGATTTCGGATACCACCAGCGTGCATATTCCGGAAGACCCGGCCGAGCACTCGGACGCGGATCGGCTGTTTCTGGAGGTGTTAAGGGAAGTGGTTGGGGAAGAGAAGGCGCTTTATTAGAGCTGGAAGCTGGAAGCTGGAAGACGAAAGAGAGAAGAAGACAGAGGGAAGAAGGAAGAGTCGAAAGGGCCGGCGAATGCCGGCCCGATATTACTTTATGCGTCAGCTTGAGAAGTCAGTACGGCAGGAAGAGGGCAGATATTCAAAAATGGTCGTATCGTCCGTACCACACTCCCATGTCAGGTTTCCGTCCGCATCACTCGTCGCCTGGAGAATCACATTTTTGCCTGCCAAAGTGGAGTTGATCGTCTGCCCGTCATCGATATCCCCTCCACTATTCAGGAGGTAAGTCAACGTGGCAGTCGCGGGGGTCGATGTATCTCCACTGCCGGAGGCAGCCGTCGAATCATACTCAACGCCCGTTATATAATTTCCTCTTTCCTCATCCACCACACCGGATGTTGACTGTGAATCCGGGAATTTCCCTTGAGATACGAAGTACTCGGACACAGCGGTTTTATCCGGCCCCATCATGGTAATGACTTCGGACATCTTGGCCCTGGCGGTATAGTTCTGATACTGCGGGATCGCGACGGCGGCGAGGATGCCGATGATCGCGACGACGATCATGAGTTCGATCAGGGTGAAGCCGCCCTGCCGGTGTGAAACGGGTTTGTGTTGCTGTTGCATCGTGGTTCCCTGCCTTGCCGATATTGAAGCCGTTGTTGAGCCGGTTGACGTGATGTCTTCCATCGTGCCGCCGGTCGTTTCTCTCTTTATGCTCATGCTATCGTTACGCTCACGCTGTTTTTACGTTCACGCTATCGTTACATTCGTTCTATCCTTGCATTCCTTTCGCTTGCTTTTCGCTTGCTTCCCGAGCGCTACGTCGGGTGTTCGGACGGTGCCGAAGCCTGTCGAACCCTGCCGAACCGCTCGCAAGCTCACGCCTGCAAAGATACACAAATTTACCATGGATGACATTCGACTGCTTTATCGGCAGATTGCCAAGAATACTTAAAGAAAAAAAGGCGTCAGCCGATAACGGATTCGTCGATCGAACCATTCGTGCCGGTGAACGCGGGGCTTCCGGGGCCGCTCCCCCGCCATCCGTTCGCCAGCCAGCTAGCCGGGGCTCTCATCTCCATGTCGGATGTCACCACATCGCGTACGCAAAGCAGTCTTGCCCAGCGCTTCATCGAACACGGCCTGATCAGCGCGGAGGCGTGCGAGCAGGCGATCCGCGACGCGGCGGAGAAGCAGTTGACGCTGCTGGAGCTGGTGGTCCGTGAAGGCAGGGTCGATCCCCGCGAAGCCGGCGTGCTGGCAGCGCGCGAGTATGGCCTGCCGTTCATGGATCTGGAGCATGTCGACTGGGACAAGCTGCCGATCATCGAGCCGGTGGCGGACAAGGTCATCCGCCGCTTTCAGGTGCTGCCGCTGGCCCGCGACGATCGCCGCCTCACCGTGGCGATCGCCTTCCCGGCCACGCTGGCACAGCTGGATGAGCTGCAGTTCACCACCGGGCTTGCGATCGAGGGTGTCCTGGTGCCGTTCGATCAACTGGAGCGGGCGCTGGCCAAGCGTTACCAGCGCCATGAAACCTCCGGCATGCTGGAAGCGCTGGGGGAAGCCAGCGAGGCGCTGACGCTGGACACCAGCGAGGCCGACCTGGCCAGCGAAGCGGCCGCGCTCGACCAGATCGGGGAAGACGACGAGCCCGTGGTGCGCTTCGTCAACAAGATCCTGCACGACGCGATCCAGCGCGGCGCCTCCGATATCCACTTCGAGCCCTACGAGTCGAGCTACCGGATTCGCTTTCGCATCGACGGGCTGCTGCTCGAGATCGCGCGACCGCCGCTGAGCTTGCGCACCCGCCTCGCCGCCCGGCTCAAGGTCATGGCGCGACTGGATATCTCGGAGCGCCGCCTGCCCCAGGACGGCTCGATGAAGATTCGGCTCGATAGTGAGCGTGCCATCGATTTCCGCGTCAACACGCTGCCCACCGTGTTCGGCGAGAAAATCGTCCTGCGACTGCTGGATGCCCGAACGGCCAGCTTCGGCATCGATGCGCTGGGCTTCACCCCGGAGCAGCGTCAACTGTTCGAGGCCGCGCTGGCCGAGCCCCAGGGAATGATTCTGGCCACCGGCCCCACCGGTAGCGGCAAGACGGTAACGCTCTATACCGGCATCAATCTGCTCAATACCGAGGAGCGCAATATCTCGACCGCGGAAGATCCGGTGGAACTCAAGGTGCCCGGCGTCAACCAGGTCAACGTGCAGCCACGCATCGGCCTCGACTTCGCCAGCGCGCTGCGCGCCTTTCTGCGCCAGGATCCGGACGTGGTGATGGTCGGCGAAATCCGGGATCTGGAGACCGCCGAAATCGCGGTCAAGGCAGCCCAGACCGGCCACCTGGTGCTATCGACGCTGCATACCAACTCCGCCGCCGAAACCCTGACCCGCCTGCGCAACATGGGCGTTGCCAGCTTCAATATCGCCAGTTCGGTCTCGCTGATCATTGCCCAGCGGCTGGCGCGCATGCTCTGCCCGCGCTGCAAGGCACCGGCGGAGATTCCCGAGGACGTGCTGCGCCACGAAGGCGTCTCGCCGGAGAGACTGGCAAGCGCCACTCTCTACCGCGCCGTGGGCTGCGATCGATGCACGCTGGGCTACAAGGGGCGCATCGGGATCTACGAGGTGGTGCCGGTGGACGATGCCATGAGCCGGCTGATCATGGCCGACAGTCACGCGCTGGAACTGGCCCGCGCGGCACGCGATGCCGGCTTCCCGGGGCTGCGCCAGAGCGGTATCGACAAGGTACTCCAAGGCGTGACCAGCCTCGAGGAGATCAACCGCGTGACGATCGACTGACGGCGGCCCATCCGTTTTCGCCCGGACTCTGGCACAATCCGTGGTTCGCGGTTCGGGCTAATCTTCGATCTCACTCACGCTCGGCGCCTCGTCGAGTCATTGTCAGGAAAGCGATCATGGCGACCAGCCGGAAGTCAGCCAAGTCACTGAAGTCATCCAAGCCGCCTCGGCGGGTAGTCATGCACCGCTGGCAGTGGCGCGGCAAGAACCTGCGTGGCGAAGTCGTCTCCGGGGAACTCGTCGCCAGCGAGATCGACGAGGTGCGCAAGGAGCTGACGCGCCAGAAGATCATCGTCAAACGCATCACGCGCAAGACCGGCATCTTCGGCCTGGGCCGGGTCAAGTCGCGGGACATCACCCTGTTCTCGCGTCAGCTGGCCACCATGCTCCGGGCCGGCGTTCCGCTACTTCAAGCCTGCAAGGTCGTCGCCGAAACGCTCAAGAATCCTGCCATGCGCAACCTGGTCGAGACACTGGCCAACGACATCAGCGCCGGCTCCAGCTTCTCGGAAGCGTTGGCCAGGCACCCTGCGCGGTTCGACCGCATGTTCGTCAACATGGTCGCCGCCGGCGAGCAGGCCGGCGCGCTGGACAAGATGCTCGAGCGAATCGCCAGCTACCGCGAGAAGGTCGACACCCTGAAGGGGCGCGTCAAGAAAGCGCTCTACTATCCCACGGCGGTGGTTCTGGTCGGGATCGGCGTCACCGCCCTGCTGCTGGTCAAGGTCGTGCCCCAGTTCGAGAGTCTGTTTCAGGGGTTCGGCGCGGAGTTGCCGGTCTTCACCCAGTTCACCGTGCATATGTCCCAGTTGACCCAAGCCTACTGGTGGCAGGCCGTGCTGGCGCTCGTGGTGATGATCCTCGGCGTGCGCCAGGCCATGAAGCGCTCGCCGGCATTTGCCTATCGTGCCCATCAGCTGGCGCTCAAGCTGCCGGTGATCGGCAATATCATCGACAAGGGCTCGATTGCCCGCTTCTCGCGCACCCTCGCGACCACGTTCAATGCCGGCATTCCGCTGGTCGAAGCGCTCGATACCGCCGCCGGCGCCACCGGCAACCAGGTTCATCAGCGCGCCATCGCCGAGATTCGCGAAGACGTCGCCACGGGGCAGCAGCTCAACTTCGCCATGCGCCGCACCAAGGTCTTCCCGGTGATGGCCGTGCAGATGGTCAGCATCGGCGAGGAAGCTGGCGAACTGGACACTATGCTGGACAAGGTGGCGGAATTCTACGAGGAAGAAGTCGATAATCAGGTCGACACGCTGACCTCGCTGCTGGAGCCGTTCATTCTGGTGGTGCTCGGCACCATGGTCGGCGGATTGGTGGTGTCGATGTATTTGCCTATCTTTCAGATGGGTTCCGCCATATAGATGTTATTCATGGCTGCGCGCGTCTGCCGCGTTGTTGTCCGCCACCTCGAAATCCTCACGGACAACCACGTCCGCTCCGGGTTCTCGGTGGCGGGCGCCTAGCGGCAAAAGCGCTCGCCGATGAATCGACGTCAGCGCACTCAAAAACCAGCTTTTATGTGCGTTACCCTTGGCGCTATCTTTCTATCCGATGTTCGTGGAGCTTCCGTTGTCCGATCTTCCCCCTTTGCTTGCCTGGCCGCTGGCGTTCCTGTTCGGCGCGGCACTGGGCAGCTTCCTCAATGTGGTCATCGTGCGGCTGCCGGTGATGCTGATGCAGCGCTGGCGAGCCGAGGCGCTGGAAGCGCTGGAGCAGCCGGTGGAAGCCAGCCCTGCCTACAATCTGGCAACGCCACGTTCGCACTGCCCCGGCTGCGGGCACTTCATCGCCTGGCATGACAATCTGCCGCTGGTCGGCTGGCTCAAGCGTCGCGGCCGCTGTGCCGCATGCGGTACGGCGATCAGTGTCCAGTATCCGCTGATCGAGCTGGTTTCGGCATTGCTGACGGTGGCGATCATGGCGCTGCATGGCGTGAGCTGGCAAAGCCTGTGGCTGGTCGGCGCCTGCCTCTGCCTGCTGGCGCTGGCGGTGATCGACTGGCGTACCCAGTTGCTGCCGGATGCGCTGACCCTGCCGCTACTCTGGGCCGGCCTGCTCTATCAGTGGCTGTTCACGCCATTGATGCTGGAAAGCGCCGTGCTGGGCGCCGTCGCCGGGTATCTGTCACTGTGGTCGGTCTACTGGCTCTTCAAGCTGGCGACCGGCAAGGAAGGCATGGGTTACGGGGATTTCAAGCTGATGGCGGCACTCGGCGCCTGGCTCGGCTGGCAGAGCCTGCCGCTGCTATTGTTGCTCTCGGCAGGCGTGGGCGCCGTGGTCGGCCTGATACTGATCGCCCTGCGCCAGCAGGATCGCAACCAGGCAATGCCCTTCGGCCCCTATATCGCCCTGGCCGGATGGATCGCCCTACTGATCGGCGCCCCGCTGCTGGCCGGCTATCAGGCACTGTTACTGGGAGGCTGGGGATGAACACGAACGTCACCAAGACGGAAGGCGAGCGCGGCACCTTGGTCGTGGGCGTCACCGGCGGGATCGGCTCGGGCAAGAGCGCGGTGGCGGATGCCTTCGGTGCCCTGGGCATCGGCTGGGTCGATGCCGATCACGTGGCGCGGGAAGTCGTGATGCCCGGCGAGCCGGCGCTGGCGGCCATTGTCGAGCGCTACGGCCCGGAGATACTCGACGACGACGGGACACTCGACCGGCGCGCGCTCCGGGCGCGGATCTTCGACGACGAAACCGAACGCCGGTGGCTGGAACGAGAGACGCACCCGCGTATTCGCCAACGGCTGCTGATGCATCTGGAGCGACTGCGCAACGCCGACGCCCCCTACTGTCTGCTGGTGTCACCGCTGTTGATCGAGTCGGGGCAGCTCGAGCTGGTCGATCGCGTTCTGGTGGTCGATGTGCCGCCGGAGATCCAGATTCAGCGCACCCTCGCGCGGGACGGGGTCGACCGGCGTCAGGTGGAGTCGATACTGGCGGCCCAGCTTCCCCGGGAACGTCGCCTTGCAGCCGCCGACGACGTCATCGACAATAGTCGCGACCGACAACACCTACTCGACCAGGTTGCCCGGCTGGACGCCCGGTATCGCCAACGGTCTTCTGACCCTCGCGCCTGATGCAACGATCACCGACACGATACCCCTCGCCATGACTCGACGTAACGACCCGAACCGTCCTCCGGACGCTGGCGCCGACAGCGGTGCCAGCCAGGATGCGAACAAACCCGGCTTGACCGTGCCCTGCCCCCAGTGCAGAAAATCCGTCGCCTGGACACCCGAGAATCCCTACCGCCCCTTCTGCTCGAAGCGCTGCAAACTGCTGGACCTGGGCGCTTGGGCCGACGGCTCCCACCGTATTGCCGGCGAACCCCACATGGACGAAACCGAACTCGACGAACTGATCGACCGGCTCGAGCGCGGTCAGGAATAGCGGGAGCCACGAGCCGTAAGCCGTAAGCCGTAAGCCGTAAGCCGTAAGCCGTAAGCCGTAAGCCGTAAGCCGTAAGCCGTAAGCCGTAAGCCAAGAAACAACCGCTTTTACTGCCAAATCAAATGATTTTTGCCTTTTGATTTTTCTTACAGCTTAAAGCTTATGGCTTACAGCTCCGGGCGAAGCCCGGTGGCTCAGGAATCGTTACGCCAGAAATCCCGAATCGACGCGATTCCCTGGGCACCGACACCACGCGCCTGATTGGCATGATGCCGGGTCATGCCACCCAGCGCGAAGACCGGCATCGCGGCCGTTTCTACCATCTGCTGGAAATCGTGCCAGCCGATGGTCACCGCATCCGGATGCGACGGCGTCGGCGCCAGCGGCGACAGCGTAACGAAATCACAGTCGATCTGACCGGCCTGAGCGAGCTGCTCATCACCGTGAGTCGACGCTCCCAGCCACTTGTCGGCGGGAATGGGCCGGTGCTTGAGCTCCATGAGCCGCGCGCTGGTCAGATGGATGCCATCAGCATCGACGCGCTGCAGCCACTCGGGGTCCGCATTGAGCAGCAGCCGGGCGCTATAGCGTCGGCACAGCGCCAGAGTCTTCTCCGCCCGCGCCTGGTAGGCGGCGTCATCCAGCTCCTTGGCACGCAACTGTACCAGGCGGACGCCGTCCTCCTTCAACGCCCGCTCGAGCCGCGCCAGGAAAACATCGTCGTCCGCTTCGGCGGTGATCAGATACTCCTGAGGCAGCGCTACCGCACGGAGAATCGGCATATTGGCTGCCGGGAACGGGTAATTGGGCAGATCGTCGACCTCGACCCAACGTACCGGCTGACCTTCCCGGCCGTACGGATCACCGTCGTATTCCCGCACCTGCCAGACGTCCAGCAGAATGTGCTTGTCGGCATATTCGTGATGAACGCGGATCAGCGGCTGAGCGCGCACGATCTGGATACCGAGCTCCTCGTTCAGCTCCCGCTTGAGCGCCTCGAGCCCGGTTTCGTAGGGTGCCAGCTTGCCCCCCGGGAATTCCCACAGACCGCCCTGGTCGACAGTCGCCGGGCGTCTGGCGATCAGCACTCGGCCGTCGCCGCGAATGACGGCGGCTGCCGCTACGTGGACCCGTCTTTTGATCATCTTGCTAAGTCTCTCGTACCACTGCAGTGTTTAACCTTGACGCGCGAGGTCGAGATAGCGCGCGACGTCTGGATAGCGTTCAACGTCTGAATTTCGTTAACTACGATAATCCGCGTTGATCGATACGTAATCGTGGGACAGATCCGATGTCCAGACCGTGGCGCTGGCGTCGCCACGACCGAGCTGAATGCGGATGACGATCTCTTCCTGAGCCATCACCCGGGCGCCAGCCTCTTCCGTGTAGCCGTCTGCGCGCCCGCCGTGCTCGACCAGACGCACGTCGCCGAGATCGATGACGATGCGCTCGACATCGAGCTCGTCGACCGGTGCGCGGCCCACGGCGGCCAGAATGCGCCCCCAGTTGGCATCGCTGGCGTAGAGCGCCGTCTTGACCAGCGGCGAATGGGCCACCGTGAACGCCACCGCCCGCGCTTCGTCGACGCTGGTCGCCTGCTCGACCTGCAGCGTGACGAACTTGGTCGCTCCTTCGCCATCGCGAATGATCGCCTGGGCCAGGTCGGTCAGCACCGTCGTCAGCGCCTCGCGAAACCGCTGCTCGTCCTCGGGCGACTCGACCTTCGGCCCGCGTCCGGTGGCGATCAGGGTGCAGGCGTCATTGGTGGAGGTGTCGGAATCCACGGTAATGGCATTGAACGACACCCGCACAGCGTCGCGTAGCCATTGCTGAAGCCGGGCTGCGTCGATTGCCGCATCGCAGGCGACGAAGCCGAGCATGGTCGCCATGTTGGGCTGGATCATGCCCGAGCCCTTGCTGATGCCGTTGATGGTAACGGTACCGTCGCTCAGTTCGACCTGCATCGAGGCACCCTTGATACGGGTGTCGGTGGTCAGGATACCCTCGGCGGCCATCTCCCAGCCCGCTTCGCTCAACGACTCCAGCGCTGCCGGCAGGCCGGCGGCAATGCGCTCTACCGGCAGCGGTTCGCCGATCACGCCGGTCGAGAACGGCAGCACCTGATGTGCATCGACGCCAGCGAGGTCCGCCAGCGAGTTGCAGCAGCTCTCGGCATCCTGGCGGCCACGGGCACCGGTACCGGCATTGGCGTTACCGGTATTGATCAACAGATACCGGGGCGCCGTGTGCTGCAGGTGATCCCGGGCGACATGCACCGGGGCGGCGCAAAAGGCATTGCGGGTGAACGTTGCCGCGACCGTGGCGCCTTCCGACACTTCGATCACCACCAGATCACGCCGATCGGGTTTCTTGATCCCTGCCATCGCCGTGCCCAGACGCACGCCACCAATGGCCGGCATCTCCGGAAATACTGACTTACCTACCGCCATCTCGATTCTCCTTGGCGGACTCGAGCCCGGCCCGAGTCCGACGCCAACTCAACTCAGCGTGCCGTGGCACTGCTTGTATTTCTTGCCGGAACCGCAGGGACACGGGTCGTTGCGCCCGACCTTGGGGCCCTCGCGTCGAACCGGTTGCGCATTGTCATCACCGGACTCGGGGGCGGGTTCTTCCCCTTCGGCGGTCTGCTGCGCGGCGGCCACGGCATCTTCATGGACCGACTGACTGGCAGCCTTCTCGCGCTCCAGCGCCTCGCGACGCTGGCGTTCCAGATCCTCGACCTCTTCCTGGCGACGCACCTGAACGTGGCTGAGGATACGCGTGACATCATGCTTGATGTTGTAGAGTAGCGACTGGAACAGTTCGAAGGCTTCGCGCTTGTACTCCTGCTTCGGGTTCTTCTGCGCGTAGCCCCGCAGGTGAATGCCGCGACGCAGATGGTCCATCGACTGCAGATGTTCCTTCCAGCGGGTATCCAGCACCTGGAGCATCACCTGCTTCTCGAAGCGACGCATCATGTCGGCGCCGATCGCTTCGACCTTGGCCAGATACTGTCCACGATGCTGGTCCAGCAGACGCTGACGCAGCACTTCTTCGTTGAAGTTGTCGTCTTCTTCCGCCCACTGCACCAGCGGCAGATCGAGATTGAACTCCTGCTTGAGCTGATCCTGAAGCCCGGCGAGCTCCCACTGTTCCGGCAGGCTCTGCGGCGGTACGTAGTCGGAAATCGTCTGCTCGAGAACCTCGTCGCGAATGCTGGCGATATTATCGGAGATCTCGTCGGCCGCGAGAATATCGTCGCGCTGTTCGTAGATGACCCGACGCTGGTCGTTGGAGACGTCGTCGTACTCCAGCAATTGCTTGCGAATGTCGAAGTTGCGCCCTTCGACCTTCTTCTGCGCCCGCTCGACCGCATTCGAGACCATCTTGTGCTCGATCGCTTCACCCTCTTCGAGGCCCAGCGCGCCCATCAGACGCTGGACGCGATCCGAACCGAACAGCCGCATCAGGCTGTCTTCCAGAGACAGGAAGAAGCGCGTCGAGCCGGGATCGCCCTGACGCCCCGCGCGACCGCGCAGCTGGTTGTCGATACGACGAGACTCATGACGCTCGGAGCCGATCACGTGCAGACCGCCGGCTTCGAGCACCGCATCATGACGCTGTTGCCACTCGGCCTTGATGGCCGCGATCTGCTCCTCGCTCGGGTTCTCGAGCTTGGCGGCCTCGGCTTCCCAGTTGCCGCCGAGCACGATGTCGGTACCACGGCCGGCCATGTTGGTGGCTAGCGTCACAGCGCCGGGACGACCGGCCTGAGCGATGATCTCGGCCTCCCTGTCGTGCTGCTTGGCGTTGAGCACGTTGTGCGGGATGTTCTTCGCCTGCATCAGCTTGGAGAGATATTCCGAGGTCTCGATCGACGCGGTACCGACCAGCACCGGACGGTTGGCCTCTCGCTGGGTGTTGACGTCCTCGATGATCGCGTTGAATTTCTCCTTGGCACTGAGATAGACCAGATCGTTCAAGTCTTGACGCGCCAGCGGCCGATTGGTCGGGATGACCAGCACGTCGAGTCCGTAGATGTGGTTGAACTCGAAGGCCTCGGTATCGGCGGTACCGGTCATCCCCGCCAGTTTCTCGTAAAGACGGAAATAGTTCTGGAAGGTGGTAGAAGCCAGCGTCTGGCTCTCGCGCTGGATCGGCACGCCTTCCTTGGCCTCGACCGCCTGGTGCAGGCCCTCCGACCAGCGCCGCCCCGGCATGGTACGGCCGGTGTGCTCGTCGACGATGACGACATTGCCGTCGGAGACGATGTAGTCGACGTCACGGTGATAGAGGCAGCGAGCGCGCAGCGCGGAATGGATATGCTGCAACAGGCCCAGATTCTGCACCGCGTAGAGCGAGTCCTCCGCCTTCAGCAATCCCGCTTCGCGCATCAGCTGCTCGACCTGCTGGTGCCCTTCTTCCGTCAGTTCGACCTGCTTCTGCTTCTCGTCGATCAGGAAGTCGCCGGTAGAGGGATCCTCCTCGTCGGTGCACTGCTTGAGCTGCTTCGAGAGCGCGTGAATCGTGCGGTAGAGTTCGACGTTCTCTTCGACGGGGCCGGAAATGATCAGTGGCGTACGCGCCTCGTCGATCAGGATCGAATCGACCTCATCGATGATCGCGTAGTACAGCGGCCGCTGAACCTTGTCCTGCAGCGAGAACGCCATGTTGTCGCGCAGGTAATCGAAGCCGTACTCGTTGTTGGTGCCGTAGGTGATGTCGCAGGCGTAGGCCCGACGCTTCTCTTCGTTGGGCTGCCCGGAGGCGATGACGCCGACGCTCAGACCGAGGAATTCGTAGAGCGGGCGCATCCAGTTGGCGTCGCGGCCGGCCAGATAGTCGTTGACCGTGACGACATGAACCCCCTTTCCGGGCAACGCATTGAAGTACACCGCGAGGGTGCCGACCAGGGTCTTGCCCTCGCCGGTCTTCATCTCCGCGATCCGGCCTTCATGCAGCGCCATGCCGCCGACCATCTGGACGTCGAAGTGTCGCATGCCCAAAACGCGCTTGCTCGCCTCGCGAACCGTGGCGAAAGCCTCCGGCAGCAGCGCATCGAGTTTCTCGCCATCGGCAAGGCGCTGGCGAAACTCGACCGTCTTGGCCTGGAGCGACGCGTCATCGAGCGCTTCGAAACTGGCTTCCAGGTCATTGATCGCCGCCACCTGCTTGCGCAGGCGCTTGACGTCACGATCGTTCTTGGAGCCGACCAATTTGTGTAGCAATCCGTTCAACATGATCCGTTTCCTGCCTGACTCTGTTCCTGCGTAGTACCAAGGCGAAGATGCGACAAAAAGCCGGCATCGACCACCGATAAACTGAGCTTCTGACGATGATCAGGCAGGAACGGGAGGACCACGACGGGAAATGACATCCAGCGCGGCACTGGCGGCGATAAGAGGCGGGGAATAACCCGGCGACTGGATAAAGGCAGCTGCCGCTTGCGGGTATACGGGACGCTTGGCAGCGACTCGAGCGACGCGTCGGGACTCGGCACGAATGGCCTCCGGGGCCATCAGGTAGACCTGGGTGAGCCGCTCGGCCAGCCGCATGGCCTCAGCATGCATCAGGCCCGCAGGCAGCAGGCAACCGACCAGCACACTGGCCAGCCACCAATGGGCTCGCTGCCGGGGGCGCCATACGGCACCGCGCGGACCGGACTGCGCTTTGGCCGAAGTCATGCTGTCGACGAACTCCGCGTCGTGATAGGTTTAGCGGGTCTATCCCCACTGCGTGCAAGCCGATGAGTATAAAGGCTAAGCGTTTGCGAGCCCAGCCCGTTTCCCGACTCCTGGAACAACCAGGAGGGCTGGGTGACGTCATGCGCATGGCAACGCTGATCGAACGTGCCCAGAATCACCTGAGACGCCAGCTACCGCCGGACGTGGCCGAACATCTTTATGTCGGTGGCTACCGCAACGGCGTGTTGACGCTGATCACCGATCGCGCCGCCTGGCTGACCTGGCTGCGCTACGAGCAGCCGCGCCTGCTCAAGCTGCTGCATCAACTGCCGGGATTCGAGGCAGTCATGAAATTCTCGTTGAAGGTACGCCCGATCCGGCCGGTAAAGGCGATTCCGCGACAGACGCGGCGCCTGTCGCCGGCCGGCGCCGAGGCACTCACCCATTGCGCGGAAGGCCTGGAGGATTCGCCGCTCAAGCGTTCACTGAATCGGCTGGCATCACACGCCGATGCTACCGCAGAGCCCTGCGACGCCCCCTCCAGCGACGGCCCCGCCTGACGATAACGGCCAATCCCGTCTCGACGACGCGCGCTCCGACCGCGGTAGCGCGGCCATTGGCATCGTTCAGACACGAAAACGCCGATCACAAGATCGGCGTTTTCTCCATCTAATCTCTCACGATCATCAGATCATCACGACATCAATCGATGCTGGTCCATCTCAGGCCATTGCAGGCGCCGCATAGGAGATCGGTGCAGGCTGAGTCGCTTCTTCGAAGGTCACGATTTCGTATGCCTCCGGATGAGCGAGCAGCTCGCGGCAAAGCTGGTTATTGAGGCCGTGACCGGACTTGTAACCTTTGAACTCGCCGATCAAGCTGTGACCCAACTGGTACAGATCGCCGATGGCGTCCAGCATCTTGTGCTTCACGAACTCATCGTCGTAGCGCAAGCCATCCTGGTTCACGATGCGATAATCGTCGACGACGATGGCGTTATCGAGGCTACCGCCCAATGCCAGATTCTGCGACCGCAGAAATTCCAGATCGCGCATGAAACCGAAGGTGCGAGCACGAGAGACTTCCTTGACGAAGGAAGTGGTCGAAAAATCGACGCTGGCCGTCTGCTTCTGCTGCTCGAAGACGGGGTGGTCGAAATCGATCGCGAAGCTGACCTTGAAGCCGTTATGCGGCAGAAACGTCGCCTGCTTGCCGTTATCATTGACGGTGACTTCGCGCTTGATACGAATGAACTGCTTCGGCGCGGCCTGCTCGGCGATACCTGCCGATTGGATCAGGAACACGAACGGGCCTGCGCTACCGTCCATGATCGGCACTTCGGGCGCGCTCAACTCGACATAAGCGTTGTCGATCCCCAGGCCAGCGAACGCCGACATTAGATGCTCGACCGTGGCGACCTTGACGCCATCCTTGGATAGCGCGGTGCATAGATTGGTATCGGTCACGCTCTCTGCGTGCGCCGGGATATGCACTACCGGGTCGAGATCGGTACGCACGAACACGATGCCCGTATTGGGCGCCGCGGGCCGCAGCGTCAGATACACTTTTTCTCCGGAGTGGAGTCCCACGCCTGTTGCGCGGATCGTGTTCTGCAACGTTCGTTGTTTGATCATGAGCATCGACCTGACAGTCAAATAGTTTGGAAACGGTGTTCACTATAACACCAAACCACCGTTTCACCAATCATATTGACGTTACAGAATGATGATGGGCAGTTTAAAGCGCTATCAGTCAGCCTGACGACGCAGGAACGCCGGGATGTCCAGATAGTCATCCATGTCGGAGGTCTTGCGCTTCTCCTGCTGCGACTTCTTCGCTGCAGCTTCCTGCTCAGCGCGCGCCGCCTGCTGACGCATGACCGCCGGCTGCTGCAGTTTGCGATAATCGGTCGTTTCCGGACGGGCAGCCACGGTTTCACGCGGGATCGCCTTCTCTTTCTGCGCATCCAGCCCCGCAGCAACCACGGTCACGCGCAGTTCGTCGGACATTTCCATGTCGATGGCGGTACCCACCACGATGGTCGCATCCTGGGAAGCGAACTCCTGAACCGTCGCACCGACATCATTGAACTCGCCGATGGAGAGATCCGGACCTGCAGTGATGTTGACCAGGATGCCCCGGGCGCCATGCAGATCGATATCCTCGAGCAGCGGGCTGCGAATGGCCTTCTCGGCAGCTTCGCGAGCGCGGTTCTCGCCAGTCGCGGCGCCGGTACCCATCATCGCCATGCCCATCTCCGACATCACCGTGCGCACGTCGGCAAAGTCGACGTTGATGATGCCCGGACTGGTGATCAGTTCGGCGATCCCCTGAACGGCGCCCAACAGCACGTCGTTCGCGGCACTGAACGCCGTCAGCAGACTGGCGTTCTTGCCCAGTACCGACAGCAGCTTTTCGTTGGGAATGGTGATCAGGGAGTCGACGTATTCGGAAAGCTCCTTCATCCCCTCTTCCGCTGCGCGCATGCGCTTCGGTCCCTCGAACGGGAACGGGCGCGTCACGACCGCGACGGTCAGGATACCGAGTTCCTTGGCGACCTGCGCGACGACAGGTGCTCCCCCCGTACCGGTGCCACCGCCCATGCCGGCGGTGATGAAGACCATGTCCGCGCCTTGCAGCATGTCTGCGATGCGATCGCGATCTTCCATCGCGGCCTGACGCCCCACGTCCGGGTTCGCCCCCGCTCCCAGCCCTTTGGTGATCTCGCCACCCAGCTGGAGAACGGTCTTGGCCGCCACGCGCTTGAGCGCCTGGGCATCGGTGTTGGCGCAGATGAACTCGACGCCTTCGATGTTACTCTCGACCATGTGATTGACGGCGTTGCCGCCGCCGCCGCCGACACCGATGACTTTGATGATTGCACTACTAGAAGGTGCATTATCTACTAGTTCGAACATTGCCCCGTCTCCAAGACCGCTTGCGGCCTGTCAGAAATTTCCTTTAAACCAGCCTTTGAGTCGCTCCAGCGCCGAAACCTCATCCCTGGTTGCGCGCCGGGGAAGTGAGTCTTCCCGTTGAGGCTGGGCTGATACTGCGCGAGAGTGCTTGGCGTCTTTCATACCGTAGAGTAGCAAACCTACCCCGGTCGAATAAATCGGGTTGCGCACCACGTCCGCCAAGCCGCGGACATTGTACGGACAAGCGATGCGAACCGGCATGTGGAATATCTCCTCGGCCAGTTCCACGACCCCCTCCATCCGGGACGTGCCCCCTGTCAGCACGATCCCGGCTGCTACCAGATCCTCGTAACCGCTGCGGCGCAATTCCTCGCGTACCAGCGTGAAGAGCTCCTCGTAACGGGGCTCGACGACTTCCGCCAACGCCTGACGAGAGAGATCCCGCGCCGGCCGATCGCCGACGCTGGGAACCTTGATCATCTCGTCGCTGCTCGCCAGCTGCGTCAGCGCACAGGCATATTTGACCTTGATGTCTTCGGCGTACTGAGTCGGCGTACGCAGCGCCATGGCGATATCGTTGGTCACCTGATCGCCGGCGATCGGGATCACCGCGGTATGACGAATGGCGCCTTCGGTGAACACGGCGATGTCCGTCGTCCCGCCACCGATATCGACCATGCAGACGCCGAGCTCACGCTCGTCTTCAGTCAGCACCGCGTGACTGGAGGCCAGCTGCTCGAGAATGATGTCGTCGACTTCCAGACCACAGCGTCGCACGCACTTCTCGATGTTCTGAACGGCATTCATCGCCGCCGTCACCAGGTGCACGCGGGCTTCGAGACGCACGCCGGACATGCCCAGAGGCTCGCGGATGCCCTCCTGGGTGTCGATCGCGAACTCCTGGGGAATGACGTGAAGTACCCGCTGGCCTTCGGAGATGGCTCGGGCGCGGGCGGAATCGATGACGCGGTCGATATCTGCGGGCGCGACTTCGCGCTCCTTGATCGCCACGACACCGTCGGAATTCATGGAGCTGATATGGCTGCCGGCGATGCCGACATAGACAGAGTGGATATCGCAGCCTGCCATCAGTTCGGCTTCTTCGACGGCGCGCTGAATCGACTGAACGGTTGATTCGATATTGATCACGACACCCTTCTTCATGCCACGAGAAGGATGCGAGCCGATCCCGGCGATTTCCAACCCGCCATCATCAGTGGGCTGCCCCACGATGGCAACCACCTTGGATGTTCCGATATCCAGCCCGACCACCATATTGGAAGCGTTGGATTGTCCTGCCATAGGTCGGGGTCGCTCCTCAAACTTCACCGATAAATCGGATAAAAATGGGTCAATAAAGATTCGGGCTTATTATAGGAACAAGACGACCTTTTTCACCAGCCCATCGTGAAAACAAAAGCCACAGTAAGCCCTTTTTCTTTAAAAAGGAAATAGGAAGGAAGCCTTACCGCTATTTAAGTAACGCTGGCATAACAGAATGCGCCGATAGTCGAGGCCAAGAACGGCGGTCAGCGAGCAAATGCCATCCGTCGTCGGTCGGACTTCTTGCCGGATGAGCCGCACCGAGATGCCGCCAACCGCGGGACTCAGGCTTGTTTAACTGCCAATGAGTTTCAGACTAATCACTGGAGACCGCGGCCGTTTCACCATGCCTTGCCACCGAAACACCATTGGGATAACGAAGATCGATGTAGCGAATCTGCGACGCCTCTTCACCCAACTGTCGCTTCCACGCGGCAATAAAGCGAGCCAATCGCGCATCCAGGTCTGCACGCCCGAGAATGACCCAGACTCCGTCATTGACCTGAAAGCGCCAGGCACCGCGAGGCTCCAATCTCAATTGCGTGATGGAAAGCCCCAGCCCTGACAGCGCGCGACGCAGTGAATCATAGTAACCGAGCACTTCTCGTCCCGACCCGGCAGGGCCGCCAAGGTCAGGCAAGCGACGACCGAAATCGGTCACCGGTCCAGGCGAAAAAGGCTGTCCCCGAGTATTGAGCAGAAATTCATCGTTCCAGCGCGCGACCGGATCCTGTTCGTAAAGCACGAATCGTAGGGTATTGGGCCATTCCCGAGAAACGGTGACCTCTCGCAGCCACCCGATCTCGCGCGCCTCGTTACGCAGGTCGGACAACGACAAGGAAAGCCAGGTGTGACCGCGAACCAGGGGCGCCAATTCCTTCTGCAGGTAATTCGCACTCACGTAGTTCAAGTCGCCACTAATCGACACGCGAGCGATGGGCTTGTCCAGCCACAGCCACAGCGCTCTGCCGCCGGCGCCGAGGAGCACCACGATCATGAGTATACCGAGCAGCGTCCCCCGCGCGTTGGAATTCATGACGTCTGCCCTGCCTTCGAACTGCCATGAGACCACCCGGTGTCTCCAGACCGCTTCGTCGAGCGCGCGCCTCCAGACATGATCGCCACACTCAAAGGGCCACCTCGTCGAGTCTCAGCGCACTGTGTGCCAGCGCCTGCGCAATGCCGCCGATATCGCCGGCGCCCTGGGTAATCAGGATATCTCCGGGGCGCAGCACCCGCGCGAGAATATCCGGCAGGGCCGATTTTTTCTCGATGAACAGTGGGTCGACCTGGCCGCGCTGGCGAATCGACCCTGCCAGCATCTTGCCTTCGGCACCCGGAATCGGTGCTTCACCAGCGCTATACACATCGAGCAGCAATAACGTATCGACCCCGGAAAGCACCCTGACGAAATCTTCATAAAGATCCCGGGTCCGGGTATAGCGGTGCGGCTGATAGACCATCACCAGGCGTCGTTGCGGCCAGCCGGCGCGCACCGCACGGATGACCATCTCCACCTCCCGCGGATGATGGCCGTAGTCGTCGACGAGCATCACCTCGCCACCCTGCGGAAGCGAGTAGTTTCCATGAACCTGAAACCGTCGACCAACGCCCCCGAACGACGCAAGACCCTTGATGATATCGTCATCGCTGACACCGGCATCCGTAGCGACGGCAATCGCGGCGAGAGCGTTCAAGGCATTGTGAGTGCCGGGCATGGCCAGCGTGATGGTCAGCGGCTCGAATCCCTCGGGCCGTTCGGCGACGAACCGGATGACCCCCGCCGTCTGCTGGAAATCCCGCACGCGAAAGTCGGCCTCTTCACTGAAGCCGTAGGTCACGAACTGGCGCTGGACCTGGGGCAGCAATTCACGTACATGATCGTCGTCGAGGCACAGCACGGCGCGGCCGTAGAAAGGCAAATTGTGCAGGAATTCGACGAAGGTCGTCTTCAATCGCGTGAAGTCGCCATCGTAGGTCGCCATGTGGTCGGCGTCGATATTCGTGACGATCGCCGTCATCGGTTGCAGGTGCAGAAAGGACGCATCCGATTCATCGGCCTCGGCAACCAGAAAGTCCCCGGACCCCAGCCGTGCATTGGTACCCGCGCTGGTCAGCTTGCCGCCGATCACGAAGGTGGGGTCGAGTCCCGCCTCGGCGAACAGCGTCGACAGCAGGCTCGTAGTCGTGGTCTTGCCGTGGGTACCGGCAACCGCGATACCGTGACGAAAGCGCATCAACTCGGCCAGCATTTCGGCTCGCCGCACCACCGGCACGCGATGCTCGCGCGCCCACTGGATTTCCGGATTGGTCAGATCCACCGCCGTCGACACCACGATGACATCGGCCCCTTCGGCATTGACCGCCGCGTGACCGATGGCGACCCGAATGCCGCACTCGCGCAGATGATGAGTGACGGTCGACTCACGCAGGTCACTGCCGCTGACCTCGTAGCCTTCGTTGGCCAGGACTTCGGCAATGCCGCACATGCCGGCACCGCCGATCCCGACGAAATGAATGCCTCGAATGCGTCGCATGCCGAGATGCGAGCGCGCGGGACGCGTCTGAATGCTATCGCTCAAAACCGATCTCCATGCAGCCGTCGACCAGGCGTTCGACGGCATCGAGGTGAGCCACCCGGCGTGCCTGACTTGCCATCCGCGCCAGCACGTCCGGCTGCAAAAGTGACTCGAGCGCCGCCTGCAAACGTTCAGGGGTGAGCTCGACCTGCTGTATCAATTGCGCGCCGCCGGCCTCGACCAGATGACGCGCATTGTGTGTCTGATGATCATCCACCGCGTGGGGGAAAGGCACCAGCAAGGAAGGCTTGGCGGCCGCCGAAAGCTCGGCGATGGTGAGCGCGCCGGCCCGGCACACGATGATATCCGCCCAGTCGTAGGCGGCAGCCATATCATCGATGAAAGCGCTGACCTCCGCCTCGACACCCGCCGAGCGATAGCCTTCCCGCGTGACCTCGTCCTTGTCGCGCCCGGCCTGATGGCGAACCTGCGGGCGGCTCGAGGCGTCCAGCGCCGAAAGCGCGACCGGCAGCTTTTGATTGAGCGACTGCGCGCCCAGCGACCCCCCAAGCACCAGCAGCCGCAGGGCGCGATCGTTCATCTGGTTCGCCGTTCTGGGATGCTCGCCCAGTGCGGCGATATCCGCACGCACCGGATTGCCGACCACCTCGGCCTTGCCGCCGGGGAAAGCACCGGGAAACGCCGCGTAGACCTTGGTCGCCAGACGCGCCAGCGACCGGTTGGTCAACCCCGCAATGGCGTTCTGCTCGTGAACGACCAGCGGCTTGCCGGCCAGGCGTGCCGCCAGCCCGCCGGGGCCGCTGGCGAACCCGCCCAGACCGACCACCAGTTGAGGGTCGAAGCGACGAATCACCTGACGCGACTGCCGGATGGCTCGCGTCAGCCGCCAAGGAATCGACAGCCAGCCGGCCAGGCCGTTGCCCCGCAGACCAGCCACGTCGATCCGGTTCAGCGCGATACCAGCCTCGGGAACGAGACGATTTTCGATTCCCCTCGGGCTACCCAGCCATTCCACCGCCACGCCGCGCTCGATCAGCGCCTTGGCCAGCGACAGCGCCGGCACGACATGCCCTCCCGTGCCGCCGGCCATGATCAGTACACGTTTCAGTTCGCTCATAAAGTCGACTCCACCGCTTCGCTCGTGGGCTTGGCCTCGCCGCTTTCCGGCGCGGGCTTCGGCCGACGCTGCAGCCGCCTGACCTCCACATCGACGCGGAACAGAATCGCCATCATGGTCCCGCTGATGATGAGGCTCGAGCCGCCGTAACTCAGCAGGGGCAGCGTCAGCCCCTTGGTCGGCAGCATGCCGGAACTGACCGAGATGTTGATGAAGGCTTGCGCGCCGATGACGAGCGCGATTCCGTAGCAGAGATAGGCCGCGAACGGAATGCCGGCCAGCTCCGCCTTGCGCCCGATGCGAAAGGCGCGGAATACCAGCAGCGCGAACAGCAGGATCACCCCCACGGCGCCGAACAACCCCAGTTCCTCGGCCAGCACGGCGAATACGAAGTCGGTATGCGCCTCGGGCAGGTAGAACAGCTTCTGGACACTGTTACCCAGCCCCAGGCCGAACCAGTGGCCGCGGCCGAAGGCAATCAGCGCCTGCGTCAGCTGGTAACCGGTGTTGTATTGGTCCGCCCAGGGGTTGGCGAAGCTGGTGATACGCTGCAGGCGATAGGGTTCCGCCACCGCCAGCATGACCGCACCCGACCCGACGATGATCAGGATCAGCAGGAACCGCCACAGCGGCGCCCCCGACAGCAGCAGCATCCCCATGACGCAGCCGGTCAACACCACGACGGCACCGTAGTCGGGCTCGAGAATCAGCAGAAAGCCGATCAGCGCCATTACCGCCAGCGGGCGCATGAACGCCCCCCAGCTTCGGCGCACCTCGGGCAGGTAGCGCTCCAGATAGCCGGCGATATAGACGATCAGGCACAGCTTGGCGACTTCCGACGCCTGGACATTGATGATGCCGAGCGAAATCCAGCGCCGACTACCGTTGATCTCGCGACCGACGACCAGGACCACGAACAGCAGCAGCAGCGCCACGATCAACATCAACGGCCCTTTCTGGCGCCACCAGTCCAATGGCAAACGCACGGCAAACAGCCCCACCCCGATCGACGCGAGCACGAAAATGCCGTGCCGGATGCTGAAGTAGTAAGGGTTGCCGGTCAGGCTCGCGGCGATTTCGGTGGAAGCGGAAGTCACCATCACCCAGCCGATCAACATCAACGAAAGCGTCGCCAGCAGCAGCCAGCCATCGAACGCCTGATGCCGCGTGGTCAGTCGCTCCTGCGAGGTCTTCAACATCGCCTTCAGCATGCGGCTTCCTGCCCTTGTTCGAGCGGTCCTTGATCAAGAAAGGCGCGGAACGCCTCGCCACGCGCCAGATAATTGGGAAATTGATCGAGACTGGCACAGGCCGGCGACAGCAGCACGCAGTCTCCTGCCTCGGCGATCGAGGCCGCCCGCTGCATGGCCTCGGCCAGGGTATCGACGCGATGTGTCGCCACATGTGGGGCCAATGCCGCCACCAGCTGCGGCGCATCCTGGCCGAAGACGATCGCCTCGCGAGCGTATCGGGCCAGCGGCGCGGCCAGCGGCGTAAAATCCGCCCCCTTGCCGATGCCGCCCCCCAGCCAGATCAGTTTTCCAGCCAAGGTCTCGCCCAGTCCGGCGATGGCCGCCAGCGTCGCGCCCACGTTAGTGCCTTTGGAATCGTTGATCCAGCGAACGCCGCCGCGCTCGGCCACTATCTCGCCGCGATGCGGCAGCCCGGCAAAGTACCCCAGTACCTGACGCATGACCGCCAGCGGCAGCCCGATAACATGCCCGATCGCCATCGCGGCCAGTGCATTGGCCTGATTGTGACGTCCCGCCAGCCGCAGCTCGCTGACCGGCATCAACGGCTGCTCGCCGTGGCACAACCACTCGCCTGACTCGAGAGATGATATGCCCCACATCCCGTCCGCGGGCGCCTTCGTGGTGAAGCGCTCGCAGGGTATCGACGCATCCTCCGGCCAGGTCGCCTCGTCTTCGGCATTGACCACGACGTGCCTGGCCTTGTCGAAGATTCGCGACTTGGCTTGCCGGTAACCGGCCATGTCGCCATGCCGGTCGAGGTGATCGGCGGAGAGATTGAGGAAGGCAGCGCACACGGCACCCAGCCCCTCGAGCGTCTCGAGCTGGAAACTCGACAGCTCCAGCACGAACAGTTCGGCATCGGGATGATCGATCAGCAGATCGAGCGCCGCGTCGCCCAGGTTGCCTCCCACGGCGACCCGTTTGCCGGTCTGCCGCGCCATGTCGCCGACCAGCGTGGTCACCGTGGACTTGGCGTTCGATCCGGTAATGGCGACTATTGGCGCTTCGCAGTGGCGAGCGAATAGCGCGATCTCGCCGATGACGCGCTCCCTCACCGCGGCCAGCCCGGACTTCTGCAGATCCACGCCGGGGCTGACGACGATCTCGGAGAACGCCTGCAGATCCAGCGCCTCGAGATCGCCCAGATGGATATCTACCGTCGGGAATGCCTCGCGGAAGGCCTCGATCCCCGGCGGAGCGGTGCGGGTATCGGCCACCACGAAGCGCTCCCCCCGGTGCTGCAGAAAGCGGGCGATCGCGCGGCCGGAGATCCCCAGCCCGACGACCAGCCACGGAGCCCCATCTCGACGATGAGGCTCCGGCGGGCGATGCATTGACGGGGTGGAATGCACGGAATCGCTCATGGCATCAACGCAGCTTCAAGGTTGCCAGGCCCAGCAGGACCAGCATGACGGTAACGATCCAGAAGCGCACGATCACTCGCGGCTCCGGCCAGCCTTTGAGCTCGAAGTGGTGATGCAGGGGCGCCATGCGGAAGATGCGACGCCCGGTCAGCTTGTAGGAGCCGACCTGGAGAATGACGGAGACCGTTTCCATGACGAAGACGCCACCCATGATGAACAGCACGATCTCCTGGCGCACGATGACCGCGACGATACCCAGCGCCGCGCCGAGCGCCAGCGCGCCGACATCCCCCATGAAGACCTGGGCGGGATAGGTATTGAACCAGAGGAATCCGAGCCCCGCGCCGGCGATGGTGCCGCAGAATACCGCCAGTTCGCCGGCGCCCGGCACCTCGGGAATATGCAGGTACTCGGCGAAAACGGCGTTACCGCTGGCATAGGCGAAGACCGCCAGCCCCATCGCAACGAGCACGGTCGGCATGATCGCCAGGCCATCGAGGCCATCGGTCAGATTGACCGCGTTGGAGCTGCCGACGATGACCAGGTAGCTCAGCACGATGTAGAACAGGCCCAGCGGAATCACCACGTCCTTGAACAGTGGCACGATCAGGCTGGTCTCGACCGGGCTCGCCGCGGTGAAATAGAGAACCAGCGAGGCGCCGAGGCCGATCACCGACTGCCAGAAGTATTTCCAGCGCGCCGGCAGCCCGCGAGGATTCTTTTCCACTACCTTGCGGAAGTCGTCGACCCAGCCGATGGCACCGAACCCCAGCGTGACCGCCAGCACCACCCAGACGTAGTGGTTGGTCAGGTCGCCCCAGAGCAGCGTGCTGACGGCGATGGAGATCAGGATCATGGCGCCGCCCATGGTCGGCGTGCCTGCCTTGGACAGGTGTGATTGGGGGCCGTCGTCGCGCACTGCCTGGCCGATCTGGCGTTCGACCAGACGGCGAATCATCTGCGGTCCCATCCACAGACTCAGGAACAGCGCGGTCAGCGTCCCCAGAATCATGCGCAGGGTCAGATACCCGAATACGTTGAAAGCACTATGGAAATGGGTCAGCAGTTCAGCCAGAAAAAGCAGCATGAGTCGGATTCACCTTGAGGCATCATCACGCAGTGCGGCGACGAGTCGTTCCATGCCGGCGCTGCGCGATCCCTTGACCAGCACGCTGGCCCGGGAAGGAAGCTGATCCTGGGCAAAGCGCACGAGCGCTTCCCAGTCATCGAAATGATGACCTTCGTCACCGAAGGCCGCGGATGCGGCACGCGCGGGCTCGCCGTACGTGCCCAGAAAATCGAGTCCGAGGTCGCGGGCCGAACGGCCGACCTCAGCGTGCAGACGCTCGCTGGCCTCGCCCAGTTCCCCCATCGCGCCGAGGAAACACCAGCGCGGCGACGGCAGCGACGACAACGCCTCGAGCGCCGCTCGCATCGCGCCGGGGTTGGCATTGTAGGTATCGTCGATCAAGCAACTGCCGCGAATGCCGCCGACCACCTGCATTCGCCCCGCCATGCTGCGGCAGGCTTCGAGTCCGGTCGCGATTTCCGCCGCGCCGAAACCCAGCGCATGCGTGGCCGCCGCCGCCGCCAGCGCATTGCGTACGTTGTGACGCCCCATCAGCGACAGCCCGACGCGTACCGATGCCTCGCCCGGCAGGCAAAGCGTAAAAGCATAACGCCCGGCCGAGTCGCAGACCAGATCACGGGCGGTGACACTGGCACCGTCATCGATGCCGTAGTCGACGACCCGGGCGCGCCCGGCCAGCGCCCGCCAGACGGAAAAATAGGCTTCGTCCCGATCGAGAACGGCATAGCCATCGCTGGAGAGACCCGCCAGGATTTCTCCCTTGGCCTGGGCTATCTGTCCCATGCCGCCGAACTCGCCGACATGCGCCCCCGTGACGTTGGTGATGATCGCCACCTGCGGTTTGGCCAGCGCCGTCGTCCAGGCGATCTCTCCCAGATGGTTGGCCCCCAGCTCGATCGCCGCATAGCGATGCTCGGCGGCGAGTTCGAGCAACGTGAGTGGCGCGCCGATGTCATTGTTCAGATTGCCCCGCGTGGCCAGCGTCGGCGCCCGCCGGCTCAGTATCGAAGCCAGCATCTCCTTGACCGAGGTCTTGCCACTGTTGCCGGTCACCGCGATCAGTTGTCCGTCCCAGTCGAGCCGATGCGCGCGGGCCAGCAGACCCAGCGCCAGGCGTGTGTCGGGCACGACGATCTGTGCCAGCGAATCGGTTACCGGATGATCGACGACGGCGCCGACCGCGCCTTTTTCCCGCGCCTGGGCCAGGAATTCATGGGCATCGAACCGCTCCCCCCGCAGCGCGACCAGCAGATCGCCGGGGCGGAGCGCTCGCGTATCGGTGACGATTCGCGAGACCGCGGTATCCGACCCTTCGAAAGACGCACCGAGCCGCGCAGCAACGGTGCTCAACCCCTCGCTCATGCGGTTTTTCCCTTTGCCCGGCATAGCGCCGTCGCGATGTCGATGTCACTGAACGGGTGGCGCACGCCGTCGATCTCCTGATAATCCTCGTGGCCCTTACCGGCAATCAATATGATGTCGTCGGCGCCGGCAGCCTCGATGACGCGCTCGATCGCCTGCCGTCGGCCATCGACGGACCAGGCCGTCTCTTTTGCCGAAAGCGACAAGCCGGCCACGATCTGGTCACGAATGCGGCTCTGATCTTCGCTGCGCGGGTTGTCGTCGGTGACGACGATTCGATCGGCGAGCGTTTCGGCCACGGCAGCCATTAGCGGGCGCTTGCCGCTGTCGCGATCACCGCCGCAGCCGAACACGCACCAGAGCTGGCCGCCTTTCCGGCTCGGAAGATGTGCGCGCAGTGCCGAGAGCGCATTCTCCAGGGCATCAGGGGTATGAGCGTAATCGACCACCACGACAGGCCCATCGCCATCGGCCGCCCCCGGCAGCCGCTGCATGCGCCCCGGCACCGGCTGGAGCCGGGACGCGGCTTGCCATAGCGAGTCCAGCGAATAGCCCAGCCCATAGAGCGTGGCGATCGCCGACAGCGCATTGTCGAGATTGAAACGCCCCATCAACGGCAATTCGAGGACGCCTTCGTTCTCCGGCGTCGCGACGATGGCGCGCAGTCCATCGGGCAACGCCTCGCAATCGACGACCCGCAAGGTCGTCGCCTCGCTGCTGCCGGTGGCCAATACCCGGACGCCGTCCGGTAGCCCCGCCAGCATCAGCCGCGCGAGCGGGTCGTCGCCATTGACGATCGCCAGCTTCAGCCCGTCGCGCTTGAACAGCCTGGCCTTCGCCGCCGCGTAAGCCGCCATGCTGCCGTGGTAATCGAGATGATCGCGGCTCAGGTTGGTAAAGACCGCCGTATCGATTCGCGTATCGCCCAGCCGCTCCTGCACCAAGGCATGCGACGACACCTCCATCGCCACGACTTCGACGCCCTCGCTCGCCAGTTCGCCGAGCATCTGCTGCAGCGCCAACGGCCCCGGCGTGGTCTGCAGCGCGGAACGCACAGCACCGGGCCGGCCATACCCCAGCGTACCGATGACGCCGGCCGGCGTACCCAGCGCCTCCAGCAACGCGGCGATATAGTGAGTCACCGAACTCTTGCCGTTGGTGCCGGTGACGCCGATCACCGTCAACGATGCCGGCACGTCGAACAATCGACGGCCCAGCGCAGCCAACTGTCGTGTCAAACCCGGCAGCGCGAGGATTCGTTCGTCACCCTGCCATTGCGGATCGAGCCCGTCGGCCTCGCACAACACGCCCGCGGCACCGGCCCCGAGCGCATCGGCGATGAATTGTCGCCCGTCCGCGCTGACGCCCGGCACCGCCAGGAACAGATCGCCCTCCTGCAGTTGCCGGCTGTCGAGGCACAGGGTCGAATCGGCAGCGGCAGGAAGCCAGGACGCCGACCGCTCGGGGCGAGCGATCTCCGGCCATAGCGAGGTCAGCGCGTCGGCCAGTCTTGCGGTATCGATCTTCATGGCGAGGACTCCTGTTCCGCCGCCTTGGGCGGCGCATCGGGAGGCACGTCCAGCAGGCGCAGGGCACTACCGACGACGCGACTGAACACGGGGGCGGCGACCAGGCCACCGTAGTAATCCCCCTTCTTGGGGTTGTCGATCATCACCACCGTGACGATACGCGGATTGGAAGCCGGGGCAATACCGGCGAACAACCCGCGATATTCGACTTCCTGATAGCCCGTGCTGGTCACCTTGCGTACCGTGCCGGTCTTGCCCGCGATCTGGTAGCCCGGCACCATCGCCAGATGCCCACCAGCGTTGGGCTGGACGATCTTTTCCAACATCGCCAGCAATTCATGGGCGATACGCGGCGACATGACCTGCTCGCTATCCGGCTCGCCATTGAGCTTGAGCAGCGACGGAGACAGGCGCTTGCCATCGTTAGCGATGGCCGTGTAGGCGCTCACCAGTTGCAACGGAGTAACGGCGACACCGTAGCCGTAGGCCATGGCCGCCTGGGCGCTACGCGGAAGATTGATCATGGAAGGCAGGCTGCCGCTGTTTTCACCGGGGAAGCCGGTTCCGGGCGACTGTCCCAGACCCAGTTCGCGGTAGCGATTCCAGATGGCATCCTGGGGCAGCGACAACGCGATATGCGACATGCCGATATTCGATGAGTGAAGCAGGATGCCTCCCGGCGTCAGCTTGCCGTAGTTGCGGAAGTCCCGAATGGTATAGCCATCCACGACCATCCAGCCCGGCGAGGTGTCGATGATGCTCTCCGGCGAGAACTGGTCGGACGCCAGGGCCGCCGACATGGCCAGCGGCTTCATCACCGAACCGGGCTCGATGGCGTCGGTAATCGCCTGGTTGCGTAACCCGCGCACGTCGACGTCGCTACGGTTGTTGGGGTTGTAGGATGGCAAATTCGCCATCGCCAGCACCTCGCCGGTCCGCGCATCCAGCATCACCAGCGAACCGCCGTCGGCATCGTTCTTGCGAATTCCCGCTGCCAGTTCGCGGTACGCCATGTACTGCAGACGCAGATCGATCGACAACGTCAGATCGCCGCCCGGCTTGGCTTCCTCGATCAAGTGCAGGTCCCGAACCAGCCGCCCTTTTCGATCCTTGAGCACACGCCGTTTGCCGGGCTGGCCGGTGAGATAGCGGTTGTAGGCGAGCTCGAGCCCTTCCTGCCCCTTATCGTCGACATTGGTCACGCCGACGAGCTGCGCCGCCACTTCCCCCGCCGGATAGTAGCGCTTGTATTCATCGCGGGCGTAGACGCCGGGCATCTGCAGATCGAGCACCGGCTTGGCCGCGGCTGGCGTGAGCTGACGCCGCAGATACATGAATTCGTGATCCGAGTAACGCGCTATGCGTGCTTCCAGTTGCTGAGGGTCGACCTTCAGCGCCTTTGCCAGCAACGTCTGCTGGATGGGATCCTGGGGAAGTTCCTGCGGATTGGCCCACAACGTGATTACCGGCGTCGAGATCGCCAGGGGATCGCCGTTGCGATCGCTGATCATTCCGCGATGAGCGCCAATGGACTCGACACGCAGCGTGCGGGCGTCACCCTGATTCTGGAGGAAACTGCGGTCGATCACCTGAAGATAGACAACCCGTCCCACGAGGGCGGATAGCGCCACCAGGATGATGAACAACATGAACCAGTAGCGTCCCGCCCCCAGTGGTGCATTCGGCCGGCGTCTCCTGTCCGTGGCAGCGCGTCTCGCCGCACTCATGGATGGATCACCTTGACTTCATCGACGCTCGGTACGCGCATGTTCAGACGCTTGCTGGCCAACGACTCGATCCGTGCCGGCGACGACCAGGTACTCTCCTCGAGCAGCAGGCGCCCCCACTCCGTCTGCAGGGAATCCCGCTGATTCTCCAGCTTCTGCAACCGTGCATACTGTACCCGGGTCAAGTGAGACGTGCTGATGATGGCCAGCGCCGTCACCAGCACGGCGATGGTCACGATGCCGAGCAGTGTGGCGCGGAACCCCGGACGCCGGGCGAACGGCCAGTCACCGGTCTCCAACAGGCTGCGTCGTCGTCCTTGAACGGCCATGTTGCTCCTTATCTCAACTTCTCGACGGCAGGTCCCAGCTTCTCGGCGATGCGCATGACTGCGCTGCGCGCGCGCGGGTTCGCATCGACCTCGCTCTCACTGGCACGCATTGCCTTGCCTACCGGTTTGAGCCGCTTGTTGAGTTGATCCTCGCGAATGGGCATGCCACGAGGCAAATGCGTATCCCCGCGAGACTGATCGCGAATGAAACGCTTGGCCAGTCGGTCTTCCAGCGAGTGAAAACTGATCACTACCAGGCGTCCTCCCGGCTCCAGCGCATCCAGAGCGACCGACAGGGCACGTTCCAGCTGGCCCAGCTCGTCATTGAGATGGATACGAATGGCCTGGAAGACCCGCGTGGCGGGGTGCTTACCCTTTTCCCAGGCGGGATGCGCCGCCTTGACGACCTCGGCGAGTTGATGGGTCCGTTCGATCGGAGCCTCACGACGGGCCGCGACGATGGCCCGCGCGATTCGCTTGGCGAAACGCTCTTCTCCGTAGGTCTTGAAGATCCGCGCCATTTCCTGGTCGTCGGTGCGCGCGACCCATTCGGCAGCGCCAATGCCCGAGGTCGGATCCATGCGCATGTCCAGCGGACCATCCCGCAGAAAGCTGAATCCGCGTTCGGGGTCGTCCAACTGCGGGGAAGAAACACCGACATCAAGAAGAATGCCGTTCAAACGGCCATGGACACCGCACGCCTCGGCATGGCGGTCCAGTTCGCCAAATACGCCACGGCATACCGTCAGTCGCGAGTCGTCGATCTCGGCGGCAACTGCCAGCGCGGCAGGATCGCGGTCGATCGCGATCAGGCGCCCATCCTCGTCGAGACGGGAGAGAATCGCTCGAGAGTGACCACCACGGCCAAAGGTGCCATCGAGATAGACACCGGAGGGGGACTGCACCAACGCCTCCACGGCTCCGTCGAGCAGCACGCTGGTATGGCGAAAATCGGCGCGATTCGCCGCACCGCCTTGGGGTGCTTCTGGAGCGTTGTCGCGGTGCTGCATGAAGATCTCGGTGTCGAACGGCGGAAATCGAAAGAAAGAGGGAGCCGGCCGATAAGCCGGGTTCTGTCTAAGACAGTCATTCATCTAGGAAACGCGTCGCCACGTTTCTCAAGCAACCTACCCGGATCCAGCGCGGGCCGCGCCAAAGGATCCCTATTTGGTCTTGCTCCAGGTGGGGTTTACCGTGCCACGCACTGTTACCAGGCGCGCGGTGCGCTCTTACCGCACCCTTTCACCCTTACCGGCAGCGAATCGCTGCTTAGGCGGTCTACTCTCTGCTGCACTAGCCGTCGGCTTGCGCCGCCCAGGCGTTACCTGGCACCTTGCCCTATGGAGCCCGGACTTTCCTCCCCCGGCAATGCCGGCGGCGACTGTCTGGCCGACTCCCAAGCGCGCAAGAATAGCAGCCCCCCGTGACCCTCTCAAGACAGCATTGCCGCGTTGAGCAAAAGCCGTTGTCATCGGCACGAAAACGTCGCGTAATGCCGACAGTTTCAGACCCGCGGCAGCCCGAAACTCATCTGTGGAAACGTGGCAGATCGACCGTCGATCTAGGCGCCGGGCTTCTGAGTCAGCGCCATCTGATACCAGTGCTTGCGACGCCCGCCCAACAGGCGCACGACGACCGCCGCCGCGCTCTTGACCGCCACGCCCTCGGCCAGCATCGCCCGGAGCAGCGCTTCGCCCTCGGCGTCGTCGGCGGCTTCTTCCCGGCGCGGCGCACCGGCCAGCATGACCACGAACTCCCCCCTCGCCTGATCGGGATCTTCGTCCATGATGCTCAGCAGTTCGGCCGCGGAACCGTCGAGCAGAGTCTCGAAGGTCTTGGTCAGCTCCCGTGCGAGCACCACCTGGCGCTCGCCGACCACGGCGGCCAGATCCGCCAGCAGATCGCGAATCCGGTGAGGCGACTCGTAGAACACCCGCGTTTCTTCCCGCGATGCGCCGGCCTCCAGCTGCTTCCGGCGCGCGCCGGACTTGGCCGGCAGGAACCCTTCGAAAGTGAAGCGATCCGTCGGCAACCCGGCAGCGCTCAGCGCCGCGATCAGTGCGCAAGGCCCCGGGATCGGCACCACGCGACACCCGGCTCGACGCAGCTCTCGCACCAGGACGAAGCCAGGGTCGGAGATCAATGGCGTACCGGCATCGCTGACCAGCGCCAGCTGCGCGCCATCGGCCAACCGTCGGCGCAGCTGCTCGACGCGCGCCGTTTCATTGTGTTCGTGCAATGAAATCAGCGGCCGCTCGATACCCAGGTGCCGAAGCAGACGCTGCGTATGCCGCGTGTCCTCGGCAGCGATCGCATCGACCTCCGAGAGAACCCGACCCGCCCGGGCACTCAGGTCCTCAAGATTCCCAATCGGCGTAGCGACCACGTACAATACGCCTTCCTTTGTCTCGCTCATTCGGTACCATCCGGATTGACATGCATTCACATCGACGACCACCACTGGCAGACTCGATGTTCAGTTCGGCAAGGAAGCCTCCGCAAGGCCGCGATGGACGACCACAGGCCATCGATCGACAGACGCCTTCTAGCGGAACGGGTAAGGGTCAATGCTTCGGGCTACGATTTATCGCGGCGGTTTCATCGGCGATTCGTGTCCCGGGCGCAAGACCTCTCAACAAGTAAAGGGAAAGACACTATGTGCAACGCGCTGCGGCGACTCCTCCTGCCATTGGTGGCAACTCTGACACTGGCAGGCTGTGCGGGCCAGAGCATGATGCAGGGCATCAGTGGCCCGAGCGCCCAGGAGTTACTCCAGCAGGCCAATACCCAGAGCGGCCAACAGGCTGCCACTTCCCGCCTCGAGGCGGCGGATATCCTAGCACGCCAGGGCGACACGGCGCAGGCACTCCAGGTCGCTAGCCAGATCGACAGCACCCAGCTCGACGGCACCCAACGAATCCGCTGGGCCATGGTGCTATCCGACAGCGCGCTAGCCGAGGAAGATGGTCAGAGCGTGATTCGCGCCACCGACATTCTCGATAGCACGACCGAGCTCTCGACCGGCGATCGACAGACATTGCGCTATCGCCGCGGCCTTGCCCTGAACATGATCGGTGAACCGGAGGCGGCTGCCCGCCTGCTGATCGGCCTGCAGCGCGACAATGCCCCTTACGAGCTGAACGACGATATCTGGAAGCCGCTGTCGAGCCTCAGTCCCACCGCGCTGAATGCCCTGGCTGCGACGGATGGCGACCCGGTCACGCAGGGCTGGGTGGATCTCGCCCGCCTTTACCGTACCAGCGGCGGTGATATCTCCAACCTGTTCGATCGCCTGGATCAGTGGCGTAGCCGCTATCCGAACCACCCGGCCAATCGACGACTCCCGCAAGACCTGTCGACGCTACGTCAGCTCGAAGGCAATGAGGTCGACCAGATCGCCGTACTCCTGCCCGACAGCGGCCCGCTGGCCAACATTGCCTCGGCTATCCGCCAGGGTCTCGAAGCCCGCGCCAGCGACGCCGAAAGCCAGGGGGAACGCATCCCTCGACTGACCTTCATCGATTCCAGCCAGCAAAATCTCGACGCCCTCTACGCCCAGGCGACGATGAACGGCGCCCAGGCGGTGATCGGCCCGCTCGACAAGGACAAGGTCAGCGAACTGGAAACCCGCGGCAGCGTGCCTCTGCCCACGCTCGCGCTGAACTATGGGCAGCATGCACACAATCAGGCAACCAACCTGTTCCAGTACGGTCTGTCGGCAGAAGACGAGGCACGCCAGGTCGCCCATCGCGCGTATCTCGACGGTCATCGCCGGGCCGGCATCATGGTGCCGGATAACGAGTGGGGCTCACGTATTCTGGCGGCGTTCCACAACGCGTGGGAGGCCGAGGGCGGCAACGTCGATTCGGTGGTCAGTTACGATCCGTCGGGATCCGTGGCCACGGCGGTACGCAATCTGCTCGACAGCGACCCTTCGAGCATGGACATGCTGTTCCTGCTCGCACTGCCCAGCTACGCCCGCCAGGTACCACCAACTCTGGAGTTCTATTACGCCGGCGATCTGCCTGTCTACGCCACCTCTCACCTCTACGAGGGCACGCCACAGCCTCGCGCCGATCATGACCTGAACGGCGTACAGTTCCTCGACATTCCATGGATGATTCCGGATGCGGCCGTCGGCGGTGTCGACGCCCTGCCTTTCGTTTCCACCTTCCGCCGACTATCGCAGGAAGACAGCGACCCCGGCTTGCTCAAGCTCAACGCCATGGGCGTCGATGCCTACGAGCTCGCCCGCCGCCTGCCGCTGATCCAGGCATTGCCGAACACGCAGATCTTCGGCGCCACCGGGACGTTACAGGCGCGCGACGATGGCCGCATCCAGCGCACCCTACCCTGGGCGCTGTTCCAGTCCGGCACGCCACAACCGTTACTGATGGCACCGGCAGCCACGCCGACTCACTCGCCCTCGAATCCTGACGGCGCCGCCGGCAGCACATCGCAGGAAGAATCACGAAACTCGGCCAACAGCGATCTCAACGGATTCGCACTCGATACCGACGATGTCAACGCCAACTGATCGACCGAAGCCAGCCAACCAGGCAGCGCCCACTAGTCGGCGCCAACTCGGGCAGCAGGTCGAGCAGGCTGCTGCCCGCTGGCTCGCGACACAGGGTTTGACGCTGGTTGCCAGTAATCAGCACGCCAAGGGCGGCGAGATCGATCTGGTGATGCGCGACGGCGAGGATCTCGTGTTCGTCGAGGTGCGTCACCGCCAACGCAGCGACTACGGCAATCCGCTCGAAACGATCACGCCAGCCAAGCAGCGACGCATCATCAAGGCCGCGCGTTTTTATCTTCATGCGCAACAGCTATCATGCCCCTGCCGCTTCGACGTCGTGGGCGTGACCGGAAGCCCTCCCCTGCTCGAATTCGACTGGATTCGTGCAGCCTTCGACGCATATTGACCCAGGCCCTAATAGGCAGCCCATGGATTTTCAAACACGCATACTCGACCTGTTCAACGCCAGTATCGATACCAAGACCTACGCCAGCGAAGTCTTGCCACCTTTCATCGAAGTCGCCAGCCAGATGATGGTCCAGTGCCTGGTCAGCGAAGGCAAGATCCTGGCCTGCGGAAATGGGGGGAGCGCCGGTGATAGCCAGCACTTTTCCTCCGAGCTGCTCAATCGCTTCGAGCGCGAGCGGCCGAGCCTGCCGGCGCTGGCCTTGACGACCGACACCTCGACCCTGACCTCGATCGCCAACGATTACAGCTACAATGATGTTTTCTCGAAGCAGATCCGGGCCCTGGGCCAGCCAGGCGACATCCTGCTGGCGATCTCGACCAGCGGCAATTCAGCCAACGTGGTCCAGGCCATCCAGGCCGCGCATGATCGGGAAATGAGCGTCGTTGCCCTGACAGGACGCGACGGCGGAGACATGGCCTCGCTATTGGGTCAGGAAGATTGCGAAATCCGCGTCCCGGCAACCTCCACCGCACGAATCCAGGAAGTTCATCTCCTGGTCATTCACTGCTTGTGTGATCTGATCGACCAACAGCTATTTGGCAGCAACGAGTGAGACCCATGAAGAAGACACTGATCGTTTCCTCCTGTCTGATCGGCCTGCTGGCCCTTGGCGGATGCGCCACCGGAAGCCAGGAAGAGAACTACGCCGAGCGCACGCCCGGCGCCAAGGTCGAAGACAGCAGTATCCAGAGCAAGATTTTCGACGCTCTCAACGCCGCGGACGCTCGTTACGGCGACGCCCATGTCAACGTTGACAGCTACAACAGCAATGTCCTGTTGACCGGCCAGGTGCCCAGCGACGAGCTCAAGCAGCGCGCCACGGAAATCGCCCGAAACGTGCGCAGCGTTCGCCAGGTTCATAACGAGCTGATGGTATCGGCCAATACGCCGGTCAGCCAGCGCATGACCGACACCTGGATCACCGGGCGCATCAAGGCCAATCTGGTCGCCAACGAGGACCTAGACGCCAATTTGATTCGCGTCATTACCGAGAATGGCACGGTCTATCTGATGGGGCTTGTCACGCAACAGCAAGCCAGCCAAGCAACCGGCGCCGCCTCCGGCGTGGGCGGTGTCCAGCGCATCGTCAAGGTGTTCGAATACCTCAACTAATCACCCGGGCGCAGGTCCGTGACGAAAAAGCCGCTGCCGAATCTGATTCGGCAGCGGCTTTTTATGATTCCTCACTTGTCACTGGCATGAAGGCAGGCCCAGCGACAAATGCAAACGCCAGCCTACTTCACGATACGCAACGACGGCTTGCCCTTTTCGGGCCGGTTTGGCGCTTCGTCACTTTTCTTCTCGTCGGCAGGTTCGGACAACTTCGAAGAGGTATTTTCCGAGCGGTTCTCGACGCTTTCCAGCGTCGGGCGTCCCTCCTCCTCCAGCTCTTCCTCCTCTCCACCAGAGAAGTTCGGCATGACCGGCTCCTGGCCGAAGACCATACCCACACCATTTTCGCGAGCATAGATAGCGATCAAAGCGTCCATCGGCACGACGACCTGCATCGGCTGACCGCTGAAGCGCGCCCCGAAAGTGACCGCCGCATTGTCGATCATCAAGTCGCGCACGGCTGCCGGCGCGATGTTCAACACGATCTGACCATTCTGCACGAACTGTTGCGGCACCTTGACGTCGGGCTTCCCGGCATCGACCACGATATACGGTGTTTGCTCGTTATCCAGCAACCACTCATAAAGAGCTCTTGCCAGATAGGGACGGCTAGTCAGCATGTCATCTCCTTTCAGGCAGCTTACGACAGGCGCCGTTCAGCTACGCATCTCACGTTCGGATTCGGATAGCGCCACCTTGAAAGCGTCACGCGCGAAGACCCGCTCCATGTAGCTCATCAACGGAGCGACCTGCTTCTCCGGCAACTCGACGCCCAGCGCCGGCAGACGCCACAGGATCGGTGCAATGCAGCAATCCACCAGGGTGAACTCTTCACTCATGAAAAACGGCATGTCTTCGAAGATTGGCGAGATCCCGGTCAGACTCTCACGCAGTTCCTTACGCGCCTTGTCGGCATCCTTCTTGGAACCCTGCTGGATCTGCTCCACCAGCGGACACCATTCACGCTCGATGCGATGCATCCACAGACGACTCCGCGCACGCGCTACCGGGTAGACCGGCAACAGTGGCGGATGCGGGAAACGCTCATCGAGATACTCCATCATGACTTTGGACTCGTAGAGCACCAGATCACGATCCAGCAGCGTAGGCACGCTGTTGTAAGGGTTCAGATCCGCCAGCTCAGCGTTATGCTCGTCGGCCGAGACGTCCAGGATATCGACAGCCACGCCCTTTTCCGCCAGCACGATTCTGACGCGATGGCTGAAATGATCTTCACTGCCGGAGTAAAAGGTCATCGACGATCGCTTGGCCACTACACCCATGAAACTTTCCTCGCATTAATTCAACGACCATGATAACACGACGGGCAACCCGGCCGGGCGCCTCGCCGACCACGGGGAGCTAGAATGCACACCCGCCACGCACCAACAGCCATATACCAACAGCAAAACGCCCGACTGAATAAGTCGGGCGTTGAGCGCAGAGGCGATCCTGCAGGATCAGCGCTTGGAGAACTGCGGACGACGACGAGCTTTGCGCAGACCCACTTTCTTACGCTCGACTTCACGAGCATCGCGGGTCACGTAGCCAGCCGCACGCAGCGGACGACGCAGTTCCTCGTTGTATTCCATCAGCGCGCGCGTGATGCCGTGACGAATCGCGCCGGCCTGAGCGGAACCACCGCCGCCCTTGACCGTGACGTAGACGTCGAACTGGCCGGTCGTTTCGGTCAGTTCCAGCGGCTGACGCACGACCATCTGTGCCGTGACGCGACCAAAGAACTCGCCCAGTTCGCGATCGTTGACGGTGATCTTGCCGGTGCCCGGCTTGAGAAACACACGAGCGGTAGAGGTCTTGCGACGCCCGGTGCCGTAATACTGTTGTGCCATGACGGTTACCCTCAGATGTTCAGTTCTTGCGGCTGCTGCGCGGCGTGCGGATGCTCGGTACCGGCATACACCTTGAGTTTGGCGTGCATGGCACGACCCAGCGGGCCTTTGGGCAGCATGCCCTTGACGGCGCCTTCGATGATTCGCTCCGGCGCATGGTCGATCAACTTCTCGAACGACATGGTACGGAGACCGCCCGGATACCCGGTGTGACGGTAGTAATTCTTGGCTTGCGCCTTGTTACCGGTCACGTGCACTTTCTCGGCATTGACGACGATGATGTAATCGCCAGTGTCGACGTGCGGGGTGTATTCCGGCTTGTGTTTGCCACGCAGGCGGCGAGCGATTTCTGTCGCCAGACGACCGAGCGTCTTGCCCGATGCATCAACGACATACCAATCGCGCTGCACGGTATGCGGCTTGGCACTGAACGTCTTCATGAGTGTTTCACCAAATAAGCGTATTTGGGCGTCGAAGCGGATGCTTCTCGGCCATCCCTATTTTTCTTGGGTTACTCGCCCACCGAAGGCTGCAGAACAGCTCCCGTTCAGACGGTAACGAATCGAAGAGCGCGCATTGTACACGAGCCCGATGAACGACGAAAGATCGACTTGCAATTTGCTACACAGCACTGCAGGCGATCGGCTCCGACCTGCTTCACGGCTTGTGCGCCAGCGCCAGATAGTCACGGGATTGCATTTCCTGAAGGCGCGACAGCGTACGCTCGAATTCGAAACTGAGGTTGCCCCCTGTGTAGAGCGACTCGACCTCGGTCTCCGCAGAGAGCAGCAGCTTGACCGCGCGATCGTAGAATTCATCGACCATGCTGATGAAGCGTCGCGCCTGATCGTCATTACTCCCGCCCATGCGCGGCACATCCGACACCAGCACCGTATGGAATTCCCGCGACAGCTCGATGTAATCGTTCTGGCTGCGCGGTCCGTCGCAGAGCATCTTGAAATCGAACCAGACGACGCCTTCATGGCGACGGCGCGCTTTCAGCTCGCGATGGTTGACCGTCAGCGTCTCCTCGCGCCGCCCCTCGCTACCGGCCACTGAACGGAAGCTCCTCGCCAGCTGCTTTTCGGCATCGGCATCGAGCGGAGAATGGAATATCTCGACCTGCTCGAGTGCCCGCAGGCGATAGTCCACGCCGGAATCGACATTGACCACCTCGCAGTGGCGCTTGAGCAGATCGATTGCCGGAAGAAACCGGCTCCGCTGCAGGCCGTCCTTGTAGAGATCGTCAGGCACGATGTTGGAAGTCGCCACCAGCACGACACCCTGCGCGAACAGCGCCTCCATGAGATTCCCCAGGATCATCGCATCAGTGATGTCCTTGACGTAGAACTCGTCGAAACAGATCACGCGCGCCTCTCCGGCGAACTTGGCCGCGATCTGCGTCAGCGGGTTCTTCTCGCCCTTGTGCACCTCGAGCTCACGATGCACGCGCTGCATGAACCGGTTGAAGTGCGTGCGCATCTTGCGATCGAACGGCAACGATTCGTAGAACACATCGACCAGGTAGGTCTTGCCGCGGCCGACACCGCCCCAGAAGTAGAGCCCCATCACCTGCGGCTTCTCGGGTGCCTGGGGCTCCGACGCCTTGCGCTTGCCGAACAGCCCCGCCACCTTGGAAAGCTTCGACTCCCCGGAGACAGCCGCGGACGGCTTGGGAGCCGGGCTTCGCTGGAGATCGTCATACAGGCGCTGCAGATGTTTGACGGCATTCTCCTGCGCGGCGTCGTAGCTGAAGTCATCACGTTCCAGATCGGCACGGTAGCGTGACATCGGCGTCATGGCGTTCGGATTTGACGTCGCAGACTGGGGAGAACTCATGGCGGTATCGTGACCTCACGTCGAAACAGGTGGCGGCATTATAACCTCCGACGAAAGTCTTGACAGTGGCAATCAGACAAGGAAGGTTTGACCCGGTAGCCGAGCGGGTCGATATAATGGCCCCGCACCGACCCCGAGAACGGTCTATGAGAAAGGTCGTGCCCAGCACGACGACGAGGAGCGCATTGTGAACGAAAGCAATATCGACTGGATTCTGGCAATCGCCTGCTTCCTGGCGGGCATCGGTATCGGCGCCCTTTGTTATCATCTGCTGAATGCCAACGTGGCCCGCAACCAGAAAGTGCGCCAGCGCTTGGCCGAGACCGAACTGGAACTCAATCAGGTCAAGGATGCCTTGAACGATCACTTCGCCAAGGTAGCCGATCTGGCTTCCAGCATTCAGCGCCAGAGCCATGATCTCGAGCAGCATCTGATCAATGGCGCGGACAAGCTGGTCGATGACCTAAAACTGAAACGCCGGCTGCACGGCACTCAGGACGAAAGCGAAGACGTCGATGCGCCGCAGGTACCGCGTGACTACGCCGACGGCACAGGCGGCACGCTAGCCGAGGATTATGGCGTTCGTCAGCGCAAGACGGCAGAGCAGCAGGAGAACACTCCCCAACCGCCTCGCTATTGATGTCTTTCACTCCCGTCGGCAGTCGAAATCCGGCTTCCGACGGGTCGTCCCTTCTATTTTTTCTCCCTTCACGCCGGCCTTCTTCCTTCACGCCGGATTGTCGATATCCACGAAACGGTGCTCGACGTCGAAACGGCTCTTTAGCCACTCGCCCAGAGCCTGGATACCGTCTCTTTCGGTGGCATGATGCCCCGCCGCAAGGTAGGTAATACCCATTTCGCGCGCCATGTGCGTGGTACGTTCGGAAACCTCGCCGGAAATGAAAACGTCCGCTCCCGCCTCGGCCGCCAGTGGCAGCATGTCCTGCGCACCGCCGGTACACCAGGCCACGTTTCGGATGGTACCGGAATGCCCTTCGATCAATAGAGGCGTGCGGCCCAGCGCCTGTTCGATGCGAGCCGCAAGCGCCCGGCTATCCAGTTCGGTGTCGGGCTTACCCATCCACAGCAGCCCCTGCCCGAGCTCGCCATCGAGACAGCGTTCCACCTCGAAGCCCAACCGCCGCCCCAGGCAGGCGTTATTGCCCAGCGTGAGGTGTGCATCCAGCGGTAGATGATAAGCCAGCAGGTTGAGATCGTTGCTCAATAAGGTGGCGAAACGGCGGCGCTTCATCCCCGTCACGCTGACCGGCTCGTTCTTCCAGAAATACCCGTGGTGCACCAGTACGGCATCGGCTCCCCACGCGACGGCCTCGTCCAACAGCGCCTGGCAGGCCGTCACTCCGGTCAGAACCCGACCGATCGACTCCCGTCCCTCTACCTGCAACCCATTGACCGTGTAATCCTTGAACGCGTCGGTACGCAGCTCCGTATCGATAGCCGCCTGTAGCGTCTGCCGCGAAATCATACTGTCTCCCAGCGGAAAGCCTTGGTGAATGTTACACTTATGTCACTTGTCGCCATGGCCTCGTCCACGTTGCGAGATGTCATGACGGACGTCGTTTCTCTCTCGTCTCCTCTCGATCGACGAGCCTGATGTGATTGCGTATCCGATCGCTTGCCGCAGTCGACGAGGCTTCGATAAACCGCCTTGCGGCATCATCAAGTCACGAGGATGACATACCGACTCGATGACGCGGCAATACGGATTTAACGAGACCACCCGGGTTTTCAGTCTAAGGACTCAGCACATGCGCCGCCACCTAGCCGCCTATCTGTGGCCCGCCCTTTGCGGCATTCTGCTTGCCGTCGTCTTGCTCTACGCGTTTCCATCACTGCTGGGACGAGACACACCCGACGAGACCTCCCGGCCAACTGGCATCGCCACCACGACCGGCTCGCAGAACGCCGACCGGCCGCCACCCGATGTCGTCGACGCGCCGGCACTGGATCGTCACGAAGGCCCGGTCAGCTACGCCAGGGCCGTCAATCGCGCCGCCCCCGCGGTCGTCAACGTCTACTCGTCGCGCGTCGTCGACACCAACCAACACCCATTGATGTCGGACCCCTTCTTCCGCCAGTTCTATGGCAAGAACATGCCGCAGCGCCAGCGCATGCTGTCGAGCCTCGGCTCCGGCGTGGTAGCCAGCGAAGAAGGCTACATCCTGACCAACAACCACGTCATCAACGACGCCGACCAGATCCAGGTCGCGCTGCGAGACGGGCGCGAAGCCATTGCTCGGGTCATCGGGACCGATCCGGACAGCGACCTGGCCGTACTCAAGATCGACATGGAAAACCTGCCGGTCATTCAACTGAGCAACTCTGAAGACATCGCCATCGGTGACGTCACGCTGGCCATCGGCAATCCTTTTGGCGTCGGCCAGACCGTGACCATGGGCATCATCAGCGCCACCGGGCGCGATCACCTCGGCCTGAGCCGTTATGAAGATTTCATCCAGACCGATGCTGCCATCAACCCGGGCAATTCCGGCGGCGCGCTGGTGGATGCCAACGGCTCTCTGATCGGTATCAATACGGCGATCTTTTCCCGCTCCGGCGGCTCGCAGGGCATCGGCTTCGCGATTCCGGCCAATCTGGCACGCGGCATCCTCGACGACATCGTGACCCACGGACGTGTCATCCGCGGCTGGCTGGGCATCGACGCCCAGCAGATGACCCCGGACCTGGCCGCCTCGTTCGGCCTCAAGACACTGAGCGGAGTCATCATCGCCAATGTGGTGCCCGGCGGCCCTGGAGACGAGGCTGGGCTAAGACCCGGCGATATTCTGCTGGCGATCGATGGCAAGCCGATCCTCGACCCGCGGGAAACCCAGGTCGACATTGCCGAAATTCCGCCCGGCGCCCAGCTCCCGCTGACCATCGTCCGGGGCGGTGAAAAGCGGGAGATCACCTTGACCGTCGGCGAGCGCCCGCAACCTGTCGAGCCCGGCCACGATGCCGCCCGTCAAGCCAATGCACCGGCGGACGCCGATGATTCAGCCTCCCCTGCCCCAGGCACCGACACGGAAGGCACCTCTCCATAGCATCATAGGCCAGAAACGACATCGCCGCCCCGGCAAGGGCGGCGATCGAACCGGTCCGAACGGTGGCTGCTCAGCGCTTCAGGCGATTCTCCGCCGAGCGCGCGTGCGCCGTCAGCGACTCCCCTCGCGCCAGCACGGAGGCGGTCCGGCCCAGCGTATCGGCCCCTTCCGGGGAGCACTGAATCAGTGAAGAGCGTTTCTGGAAATCGTAGACACCCAGTGGCGACGAAAAGCGTGCCGTGCCGGAGGTCGGCAGTACGTGGTTGGGGCCGGCGCAGTAGTCGCCCAGCACTTCCGCGGTGTAGCGCCCCATGAAGATGGCGCCGGCGTGGCGCACCTTCTCTGCCATCTCCTGCGGCGCCTCCACGGAAAGCTCCAGGTGCTCGGGGGCGATCCGATTGATCAGCTCGACCGCCTGCTCGGGACCGTCGCACAGCACCAGCGCACCGCGCCGCGCCAGCGATTCGCGGATGATCGCCTCGCGCTCCATGGTCGGCAGCAGCCGCTCGATGGAGGCCTGAACTGCCTCGAGATGCCCGGCGTCCCAGGTGACGAGAATCGCCTGCGCATCTTCATCGTGTTCGGCCTGCGAGAACAGATCCATTGCCAGCCAGTCGGGATCGGTCCCGCCGTCGGAAACGACCAGGATCTCGGAGGGGCCGGCGATCATGTCGATGCCCACCTGCCCGAATACCGCGCGCTTGGCCGTCGCCACATAGATATTGCCCGGCCCGACGATCTTGTCGACCCGAGGAACGCTCCGAGTGCCATAAGCCAGCGCCGCCACGGCCTGGGCACCGCCCAGCGTGAATACCCGGTCGACCCCGGCAAGATGCGCCGCAGCCAGCACCAGTTCGTTGACGATGCCATCCGGCGTCGGCACGACCATGATGATTTCGCGCACACCGGCCACGTGCGCCGGCACGGCATTCATCAGTACCGACGAGGGATAGGCGGCCTTGCCGCCGGGTACGTAGATACCGACCCGATCGAGCGGCGTCACCTTCTGGCCCAGCACGGTGCCATCCGGCTCGCTGTACTGCCAGGATTCCGGCTTCTGGCGCTCGTGATAGAGCCGGATGCGCTCGGCGGCATGACGCAGCGCCTCGCGCTGTTCCGCCGGCACGCCCTCGAATGCCGCCTCGAGACGTTCCGGGCCGATCACCAGCTCGGCCATGTCGGTAGCGGACAGACGGTCGAAGCGGTTGGTGTACTCGATCACGGCGTCGTCACCGCGCTGGCGAACGGCGGCGATGATCTCCGCGACCCGCCCCCCGACCTCATGGTCGGAGACACCTTCCCAGGCCAGCAGTGAATCGAGACGCGTATCGAAATCGGCATCCCGCGTGGTGAGGCGGGCAATGGTAGTCGTTTGGCTCATCTTTGCATTCTCTCTACGTTCGGCCGATCGCCGTCCACCGACCGGCACGCCATTCACGCTTGACGGATCGACGTCTCAGGCGGCTGGAAGACGCGTTGCCACGGCTTGACGCAGGCGCTCGATCAGCGGCCTCAGCCGCTCGTGCTTCATCGTCATCGACGCCTTGTTGACCACCAGTCGCGTGCTGATGTTCTCGATCAGCTCACGCGGTTCCATGCCGTTGGCCCGCAGGGTATTGCCGGTATCCACGATATCGACGATTTCGTCCGCCAGGTTCATCAGCGGCGCCAGTTCCATCGCCCCGTAGAGCTTGATCACCTCGGCCTGGATGCCCTGCTCCGCGTAATAGCGGCGCGCCACATTGACGAACTTGGTTGCGACCCGCCGCTTGGCATGCGCCGGCTGCGCGCCCACGATGCCCGCCGTCATCAGGCGGCAGCGTGAAATTCCCAGGTCGAGCGGCTCGTAGAGCCCCTCGGCGCCATGCTCCAGCAGAACGTCCTTGCCGGCTACCCCAAGGTCGGCTGCACCGAGCTGGACATAGGTCGGCACATCCACCGCGCGAATGACCACCAGCTTGACGTCGGGCAGGTTGGTATCGAACAGCAGCTTGCGGCTCTTGCCGAAATCGTCCGCCGGCGTGATACCCGCATCCGCCAGTAGCGGCAGTGTCTCTTCGAGAATACGGCCCTTGGACAGGGCCAGAATCAGTTGGTTGCTCATGTTCTCTCTTGCCGTCACCTAACTCGGCACGCGACGAATGCGCGCGCCCAGTAGCTGCAATTTCTCTTCGATGCACTCGTAGCCGCGGTCGATATGATAGATCCGGTCTACCATCGTCTCCCCCTGGGCTACCATCGCCGCGATGACCAGGCTTGCCGAAGCCCGCAGATCGGTCGCCATCACCGGCGCGCCGGACAGCTTCTCGACGCCAGTGACTACCGCCGTGTTGCCCTCGAGAGCGATATGCGCCCCCATGCGGTTGAGCTCCTGCACGTGCATGAAGCGGTTCTCGAAGATCGTCTCGACCACCGTGCCGGTTCCTTCGGCCACCGCATTCAGCGCCACGAACTGCGCCTGCATGTCGGTGGGAAAAGCCGGATAGGGCGCGGTACGAAGGTTGACGGCCCTGGGCCGGCGCCCACCCATGTCGAGCTCGATCCAGTCCTCGCCGGTGGTGATGGTCGCCCCGGCTTCCTCGAGCTTGGCCAGCACCGCCTCCAGTATGTCCGCACGGGTCTTGCGCACGCGAACCCGCCCACCGGTCGCCGCGGCGGCGACGAGAAACGTCCCCGTTTCGATACGGTCAGGCATCACATCGTAGTGGCAGCCGTGGAGACGCTCGACACCTTCGATGGTGATGGTATCGGTGCCCTGCCCACGAATGTTGGCACCCATGGCGATCAGGCACTCGGCCAGATCGACCACTTCCGGCTCGCGCGCGGCGTTCTCGAGGATCGTCGTGCCCTCAGCCAGAGTAGCCGCCATCAACAGATTCTCGGTGCCGGTCACGGTCACGGTATCGAAGAAGATCGTGGCACCCTTGAGCCGACCGTCGACGCGGGCGCGGATGTAGCCCCCCTCGACGGTAATGTCGGCCCCCATCGCCTCGAGCCCCCGGATATGCAGGTCGACCGGCCGGGAGCCGATGGCGCAGCCCCCCGGCAGCGACACGTCGGCGGTACCGAAATGCGCCAGCAGCGGACCGAGCACCAGAATCGAAGCGCGCATCTTCTTGACCAATTCATAGGGTGCGTGGCAATCGCGCACCTGCGAACCGTCGATCTGGATGCTCATTTTTTCGCCCATGACCGGCTCGATGCCCATTCGGCCGAGCAGCTCGAGCGTCGTGGTGATGTCCTGAAGATGCGGCAGGTTACCGATGGTAACGGGCTCGTCGGCGAGCAGCGTCGAAGCCAGAATCGGCAGCGCGGAATTCTTCGCCCCGCTGGCCCAGACCTCTCCATCGAGCGGTCCATTACCGGTGATGATCAGCTTGTCCATGAAGGTTCGCTATAGAATCGAATAGAGATGACCGGCCCGAGAGGCCCGGAAGAAAGATCAGACGCCGGGATTCTCGGGCGCCGTTTCCCACTGGGCAGGCGTAAACGTCTTGATGCTGATGGCATGCAGCGCGCCGGAAGCGATCTCGTCGGCCAAGGCACCGTAGATCAGTTGCTGGCGCTTGACCGGGCTCATGCCCTCGAAAACCTCGCCCACGGCGATGACCCGAAAGTTGCAGCCTTCGCCCTGGATATGAAATTCACAGCCATCGATCTGACTTTCGAGACGGCTTTTGACATCGCTGGGTTGCATGACGATCGGGCTCCCTTGTGGCTGCTGCGCCGGATGCGCAGGGAAAGCGCCACATGGTAGCGGAAAGCGCCCCGCCTTGGCGATCTTGGCGGCATGCAAAAACATCCGCAAGCATTCGCCAAGACGGGACGATGGAAGCAGGTTAGTCGTGGCGGGGCGGCGTCGACTCGACGCAAGTGGTTTCGACCGCGGGCAGCAGCGGTGCCAGCTCGGTGATATCCATCAGCCGCTTCAACGCCGATGACAGCGACACCCGCTGCAGGCTCAGCGAGTGGCGCTGCACGCTGCGCACCCACACCAGCAGCACGCTGAGCACCGCGCTGCTGGGAATCTGCACGCCGGTTAGGTCGAAGGAGACCTTGGCATTTTCCGGCTGATCCGCCAGCCAGTGACGCCCCGCCTGGGCCAGCGGGCCGGCGCTGTCGAAGTCCGCCTCGCCGCGAATCGTCAGCACGTTGCCGTCGACGACTTCCAGCGTGGCGTCCTCTCGTTCGAGCAGCAGACTCACGCGTCGCCGCCCTTTTCGAGCTCGTCGGTACCGACTTCCGGCGCCCAGTTGTTGATCACGGTCTCGATGTCACGATTGTTGTCCCGCATTGATTGATCGAACTGATTACGGAACGTCAGACCGAGGTTAATACCATTGACGATCACGTTGATCACCTTCCACTGCCCATCATTCTGACGCAGCGTGAAATTGACCGGAAAGATTTCACCATTGGTGGAAACCACCTCCATGGGAACCGATGCCTGATCCTCGTAGCGTCCGGCGTTCTCGCTCTCCTTCACCCGGAGCGTCTGGTAGTCGAACGTCACCAGCCCCTTGGCATAGGTGTCGATCAATGTCTTGCGGAAGACGTTGACGAACCGAGACCGCTGCTCCGGCGTGGCACCACGGAAATAGCGCCCCATGACGCTGGCGCCGATGTAACGGAAATCGGCCACTTCCGCCATGTTGGTATCGACGAGCTTGGCGAGCTCACCATCGTGCTGAGCATAGTAGTCCTTCTTGCCCTCCAGCTCGGACATCAGCGAATCGACACTCTGCTGAATCACCTGGGTCGGCGATTGCTGGGCCTGGGCCACCGGCGCGACGCTCGCCAGACACATCGCAACGAGGGCAACACCCGCCATCCAGGCCCTGCTCAGGCCTGACACGCGCTTCGGCGCCGCCGAGTCATACCGCGCAAAACTCATTTTCATCATCGACTCCTCGTCTGAAATCAATTGGCCATGTTCGACACGAACTGCTGGATGAGTTCCTCCAGCACCAGCGCCTGCTGGGTGTCGTGGATGACATCACCGTCATGCAGCATCTCCGGCGCCCCGCCCACGGTCAGGCCGATGTACTGCTCGCCCAGCAGGCCGGAGGTCAGAATGGCCGCGGTGGTGTCATTGGAAAGCTTGCCTTCGTATTCCGAATCCAGCTCCATGGTGACCTTGGCATCGAACCACTTGGGGTCGAGCTGGATATTGGTCACCTTGCCGACGCGCACACCGGACATAGTGACCTTGGATTGCGGCCGCAACCCGCCAATGTTGGCGAAATTGGCCGTCAGCGTGAAGGTGTCGTTGGGCACGCCAACGCCCAGACCGCTGACCCTGAGCCCGAGGAACACCAGCCCCAGAATGCCTGCCAGCATGAAAATGCCGACGCCCAGTTCCAACAAGTTGTTGCGCTTCATCCGAGGTCTCCAAACATCAGCGCGGTGAGCACGAAATCGAGGCCCAATACCGCCAGCGAGGCGTATACCACCGTGCGGGTGGTCGCGCGCGAAATCCCTTCCGATGTAGGGATCAGGTCATAGCCCTGGAAGACCGCGATCCAGGTCACGACCAGCCCGAACACCAAGCTCTTGATCATGCCGTTGAGCACATCGTCGACGAAGTCGACGCTGTCCTGCATGTTGCTCCAGTAGGAGCCCTCGTAGACGCCGAGCCAGTCGACGCCGACCAGATACCCGCCCCAGATGCCGACCACGGCGAACATCACCGTCAGAATGGGCAACGAGACGAAACCGGCCCAGAGTCGAGGCGCCACGATGCGACGCAGCGGATCGACGCCGATCATCTCCATGCTGGTGAGCTGCTCGGTGGCTTTCATCAGGCCGATTTCGGCGGTCAGCGCCGATCCCGCACGGCCGGCGAACAGCAGCGCGGCGACCACGGGAGCCAGCTCACGAACCAACGACAACGCCACCATCTGCCCCAGCGCCTCGTCGGCGCCAAAGCCGACCAGGATGGTAAAGCCCTGTAGCGCCAGCACCATGCCGATGAACAACCCGGACACCAGCACGATCGCCCCCGACATCACGCCGACAAAGTGCATCTGTCGGACCCAAAGATGAAAGCCCTCGCGAGACGGCAGGCAAACGATCGACTGGATCAGAAACAGCCCGGCCCGGCCGATCGAACTCACGATATCGAGCGTCGCCCGCCCAAGCGCATGGATATGTCGCATCATGAGAACTGCCCCGCCGGCGCCAGGATGTCGTCGAAGAAATCCGGTGCCGGGTAATGGAACGGCACCGGGCCGTCGGGTTCGCCATGCACGAACTGTTTCACATGGGCGTCATCATTGACGTCCAGCGTCTGCGGAGTGCCGTGCGCCATGACCTTGCCATCGGCGATGATGTAGACGTAGTCCGCGATCGACAGCGTCTCCTTGATGTCATGGGAGACCATCACGGCGGTCAGCCCAAGCGCCTGGTTGACCTTCTTGATCAACTGCACCAATACCCCCATCGAAATCGGATCCTGGCCGACGAAAGGTTCGTCGTAGAGCACCAGATCCGGATCCAGCGCCACCGCGCGAGCCAGCGCCACCCGTCGAGCCATGCCGCCGGACAGTTCGGATGGCATCAGGTGGCGTGCGCCACGCAACCCGACCGCCTGAAGCTTCATCAGCACGATGTCACGCACCATGGCGTTCGGCAGCTCGGTATGTACACTCAGCGGAAACGCGACGTTCTCGAACACGTCGAGGTCCGAAAACAGTGCGCCGCTCTGAAACAGCATGCCCATGCGACGGCGCAGCTTGAAAAGCGAACGCCGCGATAGCTGGTGTACGTCCTGGCCGTCGATCAGAACCTGCCCCCTGTCCGGCACCAGCTGACCACCGATCAACTTCAGCAGTGTCGTCTTGCCGGTTCCGCTGGGCCCCATGATGGCAGTTATCTTGCCAAGCGGAATCTGCAAGTCGACACCACGGAAGATATCCGTGTTGCCGCGGGAAAAATGCAGATCCTTGACCTCGACCATAATCGGATCATCCATGCAGCATCCACCAATCCAGTGAGATCAATTATCGAACATTGTATCTTAACCTAGATGGTACCGACCAGCCGTCACTGATCAGCCGTCACGCCTGCTATCCTGCAAAGGGACGAATCGCCGGACGATCGAAGGTATACTCTTGCGTATCGCGCCGCGCCGAAATCGCCCAGCGCCCACCATTCCACGACCGACATTCATGCCATGACCGATCCCCGAGTCGCTTCCGCCGTGCCTCAGAGTGAACCCGCTACGCTAGACTTCCGCGCCAGCGCCAGACGCACGCTGACGCTGGAACAGCAGGCCATTGGTGAGCTCGTCGAGAAACTCGACGACTGTTTCGACGCTGCCTGCAGACTGCTGCTCGACTGTCGTGGCCGCCTCATCGTGACCGGCATGGGGAAATCCGGCCATGTCGCCCGCAAAATGGCAGCCACCCTGGCCAGCACCGGCTCGCCGGCCTTCTACGTGCACCCCGGCGAAGCCAGCCACGGCGACCTCGGCATGATCACCGGGGACGACGTGGTCATCGCCTTGTCCAATTCGGGCGAAACCCAGGAAATCACCGGTCTGCTCCCGCTGTTCAAGCGCCTCGGCGCGCCGCTCGTCAGCCTGACCGGCCGGCCCGCATCCACTCTGGCACGGTACAGCAATGTACACATCGATGTCGGCGTCTCTCGCGAAGCCTGTCCGCACGATCTCGCGCCGACCTCTTCCACCACCGCCGCACTGGCGATGGGCGACGCGCTGGCGCTGGCGCTGCTCGAGGCGCGCGGTTTCAGCGCCGACGATTTCGCCCTGTCGCATCCGGGCGGCACGCTCGGCAAACGCCTGCTGCTGCGCGTCGCCGACCTCATGCACGAGGGCAGCCGGCTCCCCAGCGTCCCGACCGGCAGCCCGTTGCGAGAGGCGCTGCTGGAGATGACGCTCAAGGGCATGGGGTTCACCTGCGTCGTCGATGAACACGGCCTGCTGGTCGGTGTCTATACCGACGGCGATCTGCGCCGAACGCTCGACCAGCGTGGCGATTTCAGCCTGCTTCGTGTCGATGACGTCATGACTCGGGGTGGCAAGACGGCAACGCCGGACATGCTGGCCGCGGAAGCGGTACGGATCATGGAGGACAACCGAATCACCGCACTGGCCGTGATCGAAGATGGCGTCCCCGTGGGGGCGCTGCACATGCATGATCTGCTGAGAAGCGGGGTCATCTGACCTGCCATCGAGGCCATACCTCGATGGCATCGTTGCAATGAAGCGGTCCGTCGTGTCCAGCACCAAGGCAACGACGCGGTTCGAGCCTTCAAGGCTCACGTTCATCAATGCCAGTTCGATCAAGGCTTTCGTTTAAGACAAGGAGCAACCGTGGCCAAGACAGCCGGATTTCAGTCACCCTGGTGGAGGCGCCTCGGCCTGTTGGCACTACTGCTGATTCTGGGTGGCGGGCTGACCTATCTGGATCAGCGTGGAGAAAACCAGCAGGAGTCCGCAACCAGCAACATGACTGGCGAGCCCGACTACTACCTCGAAGAGGCCAGCATGACGCGCTTCGATGCTCAGGGGCGCGCCTATCAACGCCTGGATACGCCGCGGCTGGTACACACGCCCGCCGACGATGTCATTCGTACCGAGACACCCCACGGCTACCTCATCGACGACGAGCAGCGCCAGTGGCAGGTGACCAGCGACACGGGGGTAATGGATCGCAGCGGCGAGCAGTTGACCCTGGAGGGCAATGCGCGCCTGATACAACCGGAGCAGGCGTGGAGCCTGGAAACGCAGACACTGCATTACGACAATCGCGAAGCCCATGCCTGGAGTGACACACCCGCCGTGTTGCGTCAGCATGACCAGCGCATGCGTGGTGATCACTTCGATGCCTGGATCAACGAAGACCGTATGCGCCTGACCGACAACGTGCAGGGGCACCTGCCACAGCAACCCCAATCACAGCAATCCCAGTCACAGCAATCTGAGGATCAAGGATCATGAGGCGAGAACTCGGCCAACTCCTGGTGCTTACCGCACTGGGCTTCACCAGCCTTCCGACCATGGCACTGGAAAGCGATGCCAGCTCGCCGATCGAGATCGCCGCCGATCAGTTCGAGCTCGACGACCGCCAGGGCACTGCCGTCTACACCGGCAATGTCGACATGCAACAAGGCAGCATGAAACTGAAGGCTGCACGCGTCGACATCCAGCGGGGTAACAACGGCGAGGTCAACCAGGTCACCGCCAAAGGTGGGGGCGGAGAGCGCGCCTACCTCGAACAGAAACCGGCGCCCGACGAAGAGATCGTCAAGGGCTGGGGCGACACCGTCGTCTATCACGCCGCCGAGCGCCGCGTGGAACTGGTCGGCAACGCCGAGCTGCATCAGGCCGGCGATACCTTCGATGGCGCCTACGTCGAATACTATCTCGACTCGCGCCGCGTCCAGGCTCGTTCCAGCCAGGACGGCGACGGCAGTGGCGACGGTCGCGTTCGCATGACACTTACGCCGCGCAACGCTTCCGAACAGTCGTCCCAATAGTCATTCCAGTCATGATTCCAGAGAAGATTCGGGCTCTGCTCCCGACCACGCTCACCGGGCCTGAATCGCTCTGCGCCGCGTCGCCACAAGGATCGCATCCATGAAAACGCTAACGGCCGCCAATCTGGCCAAGAGCTACAAGGGACGTCGCGTCGTCCACGATTTCAGTCTGACCCTGCGCCAGGGCAGCATCGTCGGCCTGCTCGGCCCCAACGGCGCAGGCAAGACCACTTCCTTCTACATGATCGTCGGCCTGGTCAAGTCCGATGCCGGCAGCGTTCATATCGACGACCACGACCTCAGCCGTGCGCCGATGCATGACCGGGCGCGAGCCGGGATCGGTTATCTGCCGCAGGAAGCCTCGATCTTTCGCAAACTGAGTGTCGCCAACAACATCATGGCCATTCTCGAGACGCGCAAGGATCTGGACCGCGCCGGGCGACGCGAACAGCTTGAGCGGCTGCTCGCCGATTTTCACGTCGACCATATTCGCGACAACCTCGGCATGAGCCTGTCCGGCGGCGAACGCCGGCGCGTCGAGATCGCACGCGCGCTGGCCACGGAGCCGGCCTTCGTCCTGCTCGACGAGCCCTTCGCCGGCGTCGACCCGATCTCGGTCGGCGATATCAAGAGCATCATCCGCCAGCTCCGCGATCGGGAGATCGGCGTTCTCATCACCGATCACAACGTGCGCGAAACGTTGGATATCTGCGACAACGCCTACATCGTCGGCGACGGGCAGATCATTGCCGAGGGCCGCCCCGAAGCCATTCTCGACAACCAGCGCGTTCGCGACGTCTATCTTGGTCACGAATTCCGGTTATAATCCGATTTCCCGCCCCCACCGTGTTTCTTTCCGGCGGCCAGCCTTGCCTGAGCCGCCTTGAGTGGCATGTTTCTTGCATAAATCGTTGCATGTCGTCAGATCAATCAGTAACGTGGCTATTCCCTCGTTGATTATGACGACCGTTTCGCCATGTCCATGAAGCCTTCGCTGCAACTCAGAGTCGGCACGCAGTTGACCATGACGCCTCAGCTCCAACAGGCGATTCAACTGCTGCAGCTGTCGACGCTCGACCTGTGCCAGGAGATTCAACAAGCGCTCGAATCCAACCCGATGCTGGAGCTGGAAGAGCAGTATTCGGAGCAGGAGACCCCGGAAGCGCCGGAAGACGACTGGCCCAGCGACATTCCCGAAGAGCTGGCGCTCGACAGCGACTGGAGCGACACCTATCAGGACGCCACCGCCGGATCGCTGGGCAGCGGCAGCGGCAGCGAAGAGGCGCCGGATTTCGACCGCAACGCCGCTGCCACCAGTCTGCACGACCACCTTTTGTGGCAGATGGCGATGGGCGATTTCGACGACCGCGAGCGCGAGCTGGGCGAATGTCTGATCGACGCGATCAATGACGACGGCTACTTCACCGGCTCTCTCGACGAACTGGCCCTCAGCCTCCGCACCCAGCGCGACGATCGCGTGACCACGGCGGATCTCGAACACATGCTGATGCGTCTGCAGCAGTTCGACCCCACCGGCGTCGGCGCCCGCGACCTGCGCGAATGCCTGCTGCTCCAGCTCGGTACGCTGGACGCGGACACCCCACTGCTGCCACAAGCCAAACGCCTGGTACGCCAGTTTCTCGAGGCCCTGGCCGGCAACGATCGGCGACTGCTCAAACGCCGCCTGCGGCTCGAGGACGACGAACTCGACAGCGTCATCGCGATGATCCGCACGCTCGAACCACGCCCCGGGCAACGCTTCGATACCTGCCGCGACGACTACGTGATTCCCGACCTCGTCGCCACGCCCTCCCCCGACGGCTGGCGCATCGAGCTCAACGCCGAGGCGCTGCCACGTCTGCGCATCCAGCCCGACTACGCCGCCCTGATCAAGCGCGCCGACAAGAGTGACGACAACACCTTCCTGCGCCAGCATCTGCAGGAGGCCCGCTGGCTGCTCAAGAGCCTTTCGAGCCGCAACGACACGCTGCTGCGTGTCGGCCGGGAGATCATGTCGCGCCAGGTCGATTTCCTCGAGCGCGGCGAAGAGGCCATGAAGCCGCTGATACTGGCCGACATCGCCGGCAGCGTCGACATGCACGAGTCGACGATTTCCCGGGTCACGACCCAGAAGTACATCCACACGCCTCGCGGCGTGTTCGAGCTCAAGTACTTCTTCTCGAGCCAGGTCGGCGGTCAACGCGGGGAAGGCGACAGCTATTCGAGCACGGCGATTCGCGCCCGGATCAAGAAGTTCATTGGCGAAGAGCCCCCCAGAAAGCCGCTCTCGGACAGCAAATTGGTCGAATTGCTTGCCCAGTCCGATATCTGCGTTGCCAGGCGCACCGTGGCCAAATATCGGGAAGCCATGGGCATTCCCTCGTCCAGTGAACGCAAGCGCCTTTCCTGACGTCCCGACTGTACGGCGAGGCAAAATCGATCCAGGACTCGCCAAACCGGAGGATATCGATCACGATGCCTTTGCAGTGACCTGAAAAGGGTTACAATCAAAAGTGCCATCTGCCGCAACAGGAGTGTGTCATGCAAGTGAACGTTACCGGCCATCATGTCGAGCTGACCGATGCCCTCCGGGACTATGTCGGAGAAAAACTCGTTCGTTTGGAGCGTCACTACGACAATATCACCAATGTTCAGGTCACCCTGAGTGTCGAGAAGGAGCGCCAACAGGCAGCCTGTACCCTGCATGCCGCAGGCGGCGATCTGCACGCCGAAGCCAGCGATACCGACATGTATGCCGCCATCGATTCACTGGCCGACAAACTCGACCGTCAACTGGTCAAACACAAAGAGAAGGCACAAGCCCGCGCCCAAGGCGCCGGCGCCCGTTAACGCCTGATGATGACACTGGAAAGCATTCTGCCCCCCGAACGTACCCTTTACGGGGTCACGGGGGGTAGCAAAAAACGTCTGCTGGAATTCTTCAGCACCTTCATCGCCCAAAACACACCCAGCCTGGATAGCCAGGAAGTCTTCAGCCGTCTGATCGGACGTGAGCGACTGGGCAGCACGGGGATCGGCAACGGCGTTGCCATCCCTCACGCGCGCAGCCCTCACTGCAAGGGGCCGATCGCGGGATTCATGCGCCTGAAGGACGCCATCGACTTCGACGCGATCGACGGTGAACCGGTGGATCTGGTATTCGTGCTGCTGGTACCGGAAGAAGCGGACGATACCCACCTTTCGCTACTGGCCGAGGTCGCCGGCGTCATGAATCAGGGCAGCGTCAGACAGCAGTTGCGTCACGCGGAGACTCAGCAGGCGCTGCACGACGCGCTGATCGATGCCATTCGTCATCATCAACCCAACGACGACGACTGAACCAGGACACACTAGGCATGCAACTCGTCATCATCAGCGGCCGCTCCGGCTCGGGAAAATCGATCGCCCTGCAGGCGCTGGAAGATCTGGGCTACTACGCCATCGACAACCTCCCGGCCAATCTGCTGGCACCGCTGATCGACGAACTGCGCAGCGCTCCGCCCACGCGCCCCAACGTGGCGGTCAGCATCGATGCACGCAACCTGCCGGAATCGCTCGAACGCTTCCCGGTCCTGCTGAATGCGGTGCGAGAGCGCAGGATCGACACGCAGGTCGTCTATCTCACCGCCGACGCCAAGATTCTGCTGGAGCGCTACTCGGCCACCCGCAGGCGTCATCCGCTGACACGCGGCAACGACATGACGCTGGCCGAGGCGATCGATCACGAGCAGGAATATCTCGCACCGATTCGCCGCATGGCCGACCTGGTGATCGATACCCAGGGGCTTTCGGTACACGAACTGCGGGCGCGGATCGGGGAACAGGTCGCCAAGCACACCGGCGGCCGTCTGACGTTGACCTTCGAGTCCTTTGGCTTCAAACGCGGCGTGCCGCTGGACGCCGACATGGTCTTCGACGCGCGCTGCCTGCCCAATCCGTTCTGGGACCCCGGCCTGCGCGCCTATGACGGCCGCGATGCCCAGATCGTCGAGTTTCTGGAATCCTACCCCGACGTCCACGCCATGGCGGGCGATATCCACGCCTGGCTGACTCGCTGGCTGCCCGCCTACCTGGCCAGCCATCGTAGCTACCTGACGGTGGCGATCGGCTGCACCGGCGGCCAGCACCGCTCGGTCTACCTGATCGAACGCCTGGCTCGCCACTTCCATCATGAATCCACCGACATTCGACTTCGCCATCGCGAACTCGGTATTCAGACCGCGCTCCCGCAGGATTCGGAACCGCGCGAGCCGGCGCCGCAGGATGCACCAACAAAAGACGCAGGATCACTCAAGCGCGATGCCGACACGTGAACTTCGCCTGACCAATCGTCGTGGGCTGCACGCCCGCGCCGCCACCAAACTGGTCCAATGCTGCCAACCCTTCGACGTCCGTGTCGCGGTTCAACACCGTGAGCGGCAGGCCGATGCCGCCAATATCATGTCTCTGCTGATGCTAGCCGCGCCTTGCGGCACCGAGTTGACCGTGACTACCGAGGGCGACGATGCAGACGCCGCCATGGACGCGATCGCCGAACTTTTCGAAGCGCGTTTCCACGAAGACGAGTAGCTCCCACTCTCTTCACACCGTTCGTGAACAGCGTTTTCCATCCTCGTCATTTTGCTCGACGATGGTAGAATGCTCATCCCGCCAGTCGTTCAAGGATGACCGTTCAGGATGAGCAACAATCCCGAAAAGCTGCAGCCACGGCTGGCCAAGCTCAACGAAGCTCTCGAAAGCGGCGCACTGGATCAGGCGCGGCGCATGCTCAATCGCGGCCTGGCGCCGGTGGATGTCGCCCACCTGCTCGAGTCCAGCCCACCCAAGGAGCGCGAGATTCTCTGGGGCCTGCTGGACCCCGAGCTGCATGGCGACGTGCTGCAGTATCTGGGCGATGACGTCCAGATCGAATTCCTCAACCGCATGGATGCCGAGCAGCTGTTGACGGCGACCGAGGGTCTCGATGTCGACGACCTCGCCGACCTGCTGCAGCAGTTGCCCAATACCGTCATCCAGGAAGTCCTCCAGTCGATGGAGGCGCAGGAACGCCAGCGGGTCGAAGCGGTCCTCTCCTACCCGGAGGATACCGCCGGCGGCCTGATGAACCCGGACGCGATCACCATCCGCCCGGATATCACTCTGGATGTCGTCCTGCGCTACCTGCGCCGCCACGAGCGCCTGCCGGATGCCACCGACACCCTGCTGGTCGTCACGCGTCGTGACGAGCTGATCGGCATCCTGTCGCTCAACCGCCTGCTGGTCTCGGATGTCTCGGTGCTGGTGCGCGAGGTCATGGAGACCGACTTCCACTCCATTCAGGCCACCGCCTCGGACAGCGACGTCGCGACGCTGTTCCAGAAGCATGACCTGATCTCGGCGCCGGTAGTCGGCATCGACGGCAAACTGCTCGGCCGCATCACCATCGACGACGTGGTCGACGTCATCCGCGAGGATGCCGAGCATCAGGTCATGAGCATGGCCGGTCTCGACGAGGACGAAGACACCTTCGCCCCGGCGCTGCGAACGAGCCGTCGCCGGGCATTCTGGCTCGGTATCAATCTGATCGCGGCAACGATCGTCTCTATCGCCATCGGGTTCTTCGAGGACACCATTCAGCAGATCGCGGCTCTCGCGGTGCTGATGCCGATCGTCTCCAGCATGGGCGGCATCGCCGGCTCGCAAACGCTGACCGTGCTGATTCGCGGCATCGCGCTGGGCCACGTTTCCGGCGCCAACGTGCGATGGCTATTGATCCGCGAACTGCTCGTCGGCATGACCAACGGTCTGATCTGGGCCGTGGTGGTGGGCACCATGTCGGTCTTCCGCTTCGACGACATCCGGCTGGGGCAGATCATCGCCATGGCGATGGTCATCAACCTGACCGTCGCCACGATGGCCGGCACCCTGATTCCGGTACTGCTCAAGAAGTTCAAGATCGACCCGGCGCTGTCCGGCGGCGTGCTGCTGACGACCATTACCGACGTGGTCGGCTTCGTCGCTTTCCTGGGTCTGGCGACTGCCTTTTATCTGTAACGACCCGGCAGGCCCGACCACCGAACGCCAGGGCGGGCCACGACGCCGGGTGATGCCAACGAGGAGCAGCGGATGAACTTTCATACCCGCAAATGGATCAAGCCCGAGGATCTCAATCCCAACGGTTCACTGTTCGGTGGAAGCCTGCTGCGCTGGATCGACGAGGAAGCGGCGATCTACGCCATCATTCAGTTGGGTAACGCCCAGGTCGTGACGAAGTACATCTCCGAGATCAACTTCGTCTCTAGCGCCCGTCAGGGGGACATCATCGAGCTCGGCATTACGGCCACGCACTTCGGCACCACCTCGATCACGCTGGAATGCCACGTGCGTAACAAGATCACCCGCAAGAGTATCCTGACGATCGACAGAATGGTCTTCGTGAATCTCGGCGACGACGGGACCCCCGCGCCCCACGGCCGCACCGAGATTACCTATATCAAGGACCGCTTCGAGGGCTGAAGCCGTAAGCCGTAAGCCGTAAGCCGTAAGCCGTAAGCCGTAAGCCGTAAGCCGTAAGCCGTAAGCCGGGATGCAACCATTTACCTGCATAACCAATCGGCTTACGGTTTTACTTACAGCTTAAAGCTCACAGCTCCGGGCGAAGCCCGGGCAACTACTGCCCCGCAATCGTCATCGAATCGAGCAGCCAGCTGCCGGTCTGGATGCTGCCGCGTCGGTCGATGTCATCGCCGATTCCCCGCAGGCCGGCAAACATGTCGCGCAGGTTGCCCGCCACGGTGAACTCTTCGACCGGATGGGATATCTGGCCATTCTCGATCCAGAAGCCCGCAGCGCCCCGCGAGTAGTCCCCGGTCACCGGATTGAGCCCCTGGCCCATCATTTCGGTCACCATGATGCCCGTTCCCATCTGCTGCATCAGGTCCTCCAGCGAGGTCGTCGGCGCCTGAATGCGCACGTTGCGCGCGCCACCGGCGTTGCCGGTGGTCTGCAGTCCCAGTCGCCGAGCGCTATAGGCGGCCAGCATGTAGCTCGCCAGCTTGCCTCGATCGATGAAGACATTGTCGCGCGTGGCCACGCCGTCGCCATCGAACGCGGCGCTCGCCATGCCACCGATCTCGCGCGGATATTCGCCCAGCGAGAACCACTCGGGAAACAGCGTCTCGCCCAGCTGGTCACAGAGGAAAGAAGACTCGCGATAGAGCGCTCCGCCGGCAATGCTGTTGAGCAGGTTGCCGACCAATCCGCGAGCCATGTCCGGCGCCAGCAGCACCGGCAATCGGCCGGTCTTCGGGCGCTGACCGCCCAGCCGGCGCAGCGTGCGCTCGGCGGCGCTGATGCCCACCGATTCCGGGCTGGCCAGATTGCTGGCCCGGCGCGCCGTGGTGAAATCATGATCGCGCTGCATGCCATCGCCACTGCCCCCGATCAGCAGGCACGAAAGCGAGTGCCGCGTGCCACGCTTGCTGCCCAGGAAGCCGTGACTGTTGGCGTAGACCGTGACCACCTCGGAAGAAGACAGGCTCGCTCCCTCCGAGTTGGTGATGCCCGCCTGCTCGCGGCCGGCCGTTTCGCAGCGTAACGCCAGCTCGATCGCTTCGTCCGTGCTCAACGCCCAGGGATGATGCAGATCCAGATCCGGCAGATCGGTCGCCATCAGTTCGGCGTCCGCCAGCCCCGACGCCGGGTCCTCGCCGGTATATCGCGCGATCGAAATGGCTTTCTCGACCGCGGCACGAATGGAGGCATCGCCCGCATCCGACGAGGAGGCGTTGCCTTTGCGGTTGCCCACGTACACCGTGACCGCAATGCCTTGATCGCGGGAGAGTTCCACGGTCTCGGTCTCGCCGAGCCGCACGCTCACGCCCAGCCCCTGGTCGACGCTGGCACCCACCTCGCAGGCGTCCGCTCCCAGTCGTTTGGCGAGCTCCAGCGCCATGCCGGCGCGCTCCTCGAGACGCGACTGCTGCGCCTCGGCATTGAAAGCTTGACTCATCTCGGACTCCTGATTCATGAAACTCGGATCGTGGACATTCGGATCACAGCCCGGGGTTGCCGGTAACGCAGGCCATCGAAGCGGCCTTGCGGCCCGGCTTCACACGCATGATGCACCCCATGCGTTGGCGTGCGGGTTCACGCTGATATACTGCGGCCTTCATTCGTCGCTTGGGGTAACAACATGGGCAAGGGTTCGGACAACGACATGGCTTTCGAGGACGACGCGCCTCCCAGCAAGAGCCAGCTCAAACGCGAAATGCAGGAGCTGCAGGCACTGGGCGAGCGCATCATCGCGCTGGACCCGGCCGTGCGCGCTCGACTGCCGCTCTCCGACGACATGCGTGACGCCGTCGAAGAAACCGGACGCATCCGTTCCCACGAAGGCCGCCGTCGCCACATGCAGTACGTCGGCAAGGTCATGCGCAAGGAAGATCGCGAAGCGATCCGGGCCGCCTTCGAGGAGATCGACCAGGAGCATGCCCAGCGCAACGCGGCTTTCCACCGGCTCGAGCAGCTCCGCGATCGATTGATCGACGATGACGAAGCACTGGAGCCGTTCATCGAAGCGCACCCCCAGGTCGACCGCCAGGCACTGCGCCAGCTGATTCGCAACGCTCGCAGCGAGAAGCAGCGTGCCAAGCCGCCCGCCAGTTCGCGCAAGCTGTTCCAGCTGCTCCGCGATACCGTCGGGCTCTGAGCGCCAGCCACGACGACCCGGCACCGGCAAACGGTCGAGTTACGCATCCTCTGCACTCGTGGCCTAGGATGCCGTACCACCGACCGTGATCTCGTCCAGCTTCAGCGTCGGCTGGCCTACGCCAACCGGCACCCCCTGCCCCTCTTTTCCGCAAACCCCGATGCCGCTATCCAGCGCCATGTCGTTGCCGATCATCGAGACATGCGACATGGCCTCAGGACCATTGCCGATCAGCGTGGCGCCCTTGACCGGCGCCGTGATCCTGCCGTCCTCGATCAGATACGCCTCGGAGGCGGAAAACACGAACTTGCCGGACGTGATGTCCACCTGGCCGCCGCCGAAGCTGACCGCATAGATGCCGCGCTTGACGCTCTTGACGATCTCTTCCGGATCGTCCTGGCCCGCCAGCATGTAGGTGTTGGTCATGCGCGGCATGGTGACGTGGGCGTAGGATTCGCGGCGCGCGTTGCCGGTGGGTTTCATGCCCATCAGCCTGGCGTTGAGCTTGTCCTGCATGTAGCCGGTGAGAATGCCATCCTCGATCAGCGGCGTGTACTGACCCGGCGTGCCCTCGTCGTCGATGCTGAGCGACCCGCGGCAGTCGGTGAGCGTGGCGTCGTCGACCACCGTGACGCCCTTGGCGGCGACCCGCTCGCCCAGACGGCCGGCGAAGGAGGAGCTCCCCTTGCGGTTGAAGTCGCCCTCGAGCCCGTGGCCCACCGCTTCATGCAGTAGAATGCCCGGCCAGCCATTGGCCAGCACCACCGGCATCTGGCCCGCGGGCGCGGCCACCGCGTCCAGATTGACCAGCGCCTGACGAACCGCTTCGCGAGCGTACTTGTCGGCCACGTTCTCGTCGCGCAGCCGCTCCATGGAATAACGGCCGCCGCCGCCGGCACTGCCCCGTTCACGCTTGCCGTCCTTCGCCACGATCACGTTGACGTTGAAGCGCACCAGCGGACGGATGTCGGCCGCCAGCGTGCCGTCGCTGGCGCACACCAGCACCACCTCGTGAACACCGGTCAACGACGCGCTGACCTGCGTCACGCTGGGGTCCGCCGCCCGCGCCACGCGATCCGCCTGCTTGAGCATGGCGATCTTGTCCTCGGCACTCAGCCCGCTCAGCGGATCGATGCCCTGATAGCGAGAGGCCGCCGCGGCGACCTGGATCGACTTCGGGGCGCGCCGATCGCCGCTGCGGGCGATACCGGAAGCCGTGCGCCCGGTATCCAGCAGCGCGTCCTGGCTGATCTGGCTGGAGTAGGCGAATCCGGTCTTCTCGCCGGAGAGCGACCGCACGCCGACGCCGCCATCGATGCTGTAGCTGGCGTCCTTGACCTCCCCATCCTCCAGCACCCACATCTCGTGCCAGGTGCGCTGGAAAAAGAGATCGGCGTAATCGATCCCGACGCCCATGGCGTGGCCGAGGCCGACATTCAACGATTCCACGTCCAGCCCACCCGGGGTCAACAACAGCGTCGACGCCTGCTTCAGGGCATCATCACTCGTTTGTCTCATCGGACTCAGTGTCATTGGGCACTTTCCAGGTTGATGTTCGGCGAGGACCAGGGGCCCTCGATGCGATAGTAAATCTGCGTTGCCCGATCCAGCCAGCGGCCGAACAGCTGGTCGAAGACGAATAGGCCAACGCCGACCTGCGGCGCGCCGGCCATGACCGCGACAAGCGGCAGATTCTGGCTTACGGGAACGGTGATCCCGAGGCGCTGATCCAGCGTCTGGCGGTTGAGATCGACGCTGCCGGCCAGCGTGAACCGCGTCGCGGTGCCATCGATCACGATCGGCCCTTCGGTCTGCAGACGCCCGTTGTACAGGGTAGCGCTGCCCTTGAGGCCATTGAAAGAGGTACCGCCGCTGGTGACGTCGGAGAAGTCCAGTTGCAGGCGCCGCAGGATATTGTCGAGGTTGAAAAGCCCCACCAGCTTGGCCCCGGACGAATGGATCTGACGCAGCCGCCCGTTGCTCATCGTGGCCTGGACCCGCCCCGTCGACAGCGGCAGGGCAAACTGCCAGGGCGCGCCCGGCCAGGATAGCTGGAGATCGACCTTGGCGCTTTCACTGGTGATCGGCACCTGCTGATCCAGCACACGGAACACGCTCCCGACATCGCCGCCGTTGGCCTGCAACCGGGCCCGGCTCAGGCTCGCGCTCCCGGCGGCCTCCCAGTCGAGCGATCCCGACAGATCCAGCTCGCCCAGGGAAAGCGTCAATGGCTCGACGGTCAGGCGTTGCTCGTCGGCCCGCCAGGTCGCTTCCAACGGCCCGAATCGCTGCCCCTGACGCTCGAGCTCCGCGATACGCACGTGGCCCGCCGGTGCCTTGGCCAGTTCCGCAGGCAGCGCAATCGGATGAGGTGCGGTTTCGATCGCCTCCATCAGGCTAGAGGAATCCTCCGCTCCCTTGTCGTCGGGCGTCAACGCATCGAGATTGAGCCGCTGCAGATCGACATCGATCGGCATCGCCGACTCCGACTGCCAGCTTGCCTCGCCAGCGGCGATGCCGCCATCGAGCGAAAGCCGCCAACCATCGGAAAGCGGCGCGGCGTCGACCTGCAAGCCCCCGAGACAACGGCCTTTTACTAGGACGCATGGCGTCGACAGTGCCACCCGTTTGAGCCCGCCACCATCGCTCACAGGCTGGGCGTCTGGGTTGTCGGCGTCGTTTTCGAGCGTGGTCTCGAGGCGGTTTTCTGGCGCCGAAGCCGCATCGGTAGCCTCCAGTTGGGTCAGCGCCTGAACCCACCGCTGCGTATCTACGCGGTCCGGACGCCACAGCACATACCAGCCCGGCTCGCTGGGCCAGGCCGCCTGTTTGCCCGGCCACCCTTCCAGCCATACCTGCCCCTGGGCCTGATCCTCGATCGTTCGCCAGCGCGCACGCCCCCAGCTCCCTAGCGTCACGCTGCCGGTACCCGCGGCGATATCGGCATCGATTGTCAGGGCTTCTTCGGACTTGGGCACTTTACCGAATGGCGGCGGCAGCGCTATTTCCAGCCCCTGCAGATCGCTACGCAGTGTCAGGCTGGCACCGTTCTTGGAGTCGCCCTGATCGTCGAAGTCCATGCTGGCCTGATAGGGGAAGGAACCGCTCAGCAGACCGTCGACACGGCCCAGACCGGCCCACTCGAGTAGCCCGCCCCCCTGAACCTCTCCTTCGAACGCAATACCGCTGGAGCCATTCTGGTAGCCACCGATGTTGAAGTGAGCCTGGGTCGGCCCATCGAAAGCCCGGGCGTTCAGATTCCCCGTGACGTAGTCCTCGCCTTTTTCACGACGATAACGCAAGTCGCCGCCGATATCGGCCAGCGTCAGTTGCAGCTCGGGAAAGGTCAGCCTCTTCGCGTCGATCTGCCCCTGGATGTCGACTGCCATGTCTGTCTCGGCATCGCTCCCGTCGGTCATCGGCATGGCGACATGGAGCCTCGCATTGACCGCGCCCTCGCTCTGCCAGCGTCCAAACGTTTCGCTCATCGATTCCAACGGTGCGTGAGCCAGAAAATCGAGCACGCCGCCGCTACTGCCATCGACGTCGCCATCGATGGTCAGCTGCTTGTCGGCCAGCTTGACCACGGCGTTTCGCGTCGTCAGGCCATGGCTGGTGGCGTGCTCGATATCGGCATCGAGATTCATGTTTTCCATCTGCAGGTGGCCGTAGACCCGCTCCAGCGCCGGCCACTCCGGTGCGTACTGCAGTCGCCCGTCGGCAACGTCCAGCGACAGCGTGAAGTAGTCGTCCGGGTTGACGAACATCTTCCCTTCCGGCGCCTCCTTGTCGCTCAAGGTGACCGATAGCCCCAGCTTTCCCTGCTTGACGATGCCGCCGATATCACCGCCGAACCACTCGCGCAGCTGCTCGTCGTCGATCACTCGCGTCGGCAGCCACGACAGCACTCGCGAGTTTCGTGCATCGGCATTGGCAAAGGCGAGATCGAGGAGGAAGGTGCCGGGCTTGTCCTGGGCATCGTAGAGCGTCAGTCCGAATCGCCCCTCGGCACTGGCGCCACGCCACCCCGCCTCGAGATTCTCGCCGCTGATGACGGCGCCCTGCTGCGTCAATTCGAAGTCGATCTGACCACTGGCATGAGAGAGATCCAGAGGGTCGGCGTAGACGATGGGGATCGAGAACTGCGTCGATTCATCTCCGGCAAAAGAGACCGTGCCGCCACGCCCGCGAAAGGTGACCCACGCATCGACAGGGCCGCCGCCGGGGATCTCGTTCCAGGCCGTTACCGAGGCCCCCTCGAGGGCACTCTGCGCGTACCACTCTCCCTGATCCTGCCCCACTTCGAAGCCGGCAACGTGACCGCGCGGGTCGAGCTGTATCAAGGTCTGGGAAAGCTCGAAAGGCAGCGGCAGATAGCGCAGGTAATCCGTCATGCCCGCCAGGTCGAAAGGTGCGCTGCGCAGCCGCCAGCCGCTGTCGGTGGACCGCGCCTGCAACTGCTGCGGCCAATCGATCGCCGCCAGCCCGGCGTGGGAGAGTTTCAGGCCATCCAGCCAGGCCTGCCAGTGACCGTCCGCTCGCCGCTGTAGTCCGGCATCGAGGCCCAGCTGCGTCAGCGTCTCGGAGATTTCATTGCTGGTGTCGACCACTCGGAGGGTTGGGATATCCATGGACAGACGACCATCGCGCAGCCCGCCATCACGCCATGCGCCCGTCACGGACGCCTGCCCGTCGATCAGGCCCAGCGCCTTCGGCCAGCCCGAACTCGCCACCGCCAGCGCCGGCGACAGTGCAGCCAGATCGAGCTTTCCGGCGAAGCGCGCCTCGGGATGGCTGGCGCCGCCGGGCGTATCCGCTCCAGTGCCCGTCTCCTGGTCGCCGCTCTCGATCGTCAGATGCAGCTGTCCGGCGTTTTCGTCACTGGCATTCAGCGAGGCCTGAATCGACGCCTGACTGCCTCGACTGGCCAGCGTCAGCCGGGATACCGCCACCCGCGCCTGCTCGCGCTGTCCATCCTGCTCGCGCGGCCCATGCAGCACCAGCGTGACATCCTCGAACGTCGCCTGCTGGCGCATCAGCGTGCGCAACCAGCCATCGACGCCGAGTGACGATGAGGACTTCGAATCGTCGGGCCCGCCGAACCAGCGGCTGCCCGCGCCATCCGGCCACGCCCACTGGCCATCGGCGGTCTGGTAGAGATGCAGCGTCATGCCGGCGACCTCGCCTTCCCGAATCACCGGCGCGCCCAGTTGCCAGCTCGCCAGCGTCTCGAGACGACCTGCCGCGTGGTTGATACTGAGCAGTGGCCGTCCACTTTCGCTCGTCAAGCGGAGATCGTCGACTGCCAGGCGGGGATTCCAGTGGCGAACTGCCAGCGACAGCCGGCCGAGTTCGGCCTGGGCATCGAGCTGATGTTCCAGCGTCGAGGCAAGCCAGGGACTTAGCCGGTCGATCTGCCACGCCGCCAGTCGAACGCCGGTCGAGAGCACGGCGACGACGATGGCGACGAGAGCGACCAGCATCAGCAGCCAGCGCCATGTCAGTCGCAAACGAGTGATCCACGGACGGCTCATCGGCTCACATCAGTACGATGTCGTACTGTTCCTGGGAGTAGTGGGCCTCGACCTGAAAGCGGATGGTCTTGCCGATGAAGGACTCGAGATCGGCCACGGCGGCGGACTCCTCGTCCAGCAGACGATCAACCACGGATTGCGATGCCAGCACCATGTAGGTTTCCGGCGAATAGGCACGCTCTTCGCGCAGAATCTCGCGGAAGATTTCGTAGCAGACCGTCTCCGGCGTCTTCAGCGAGCCGCGCCCCAGACAGGTCGGACAGGGTTCGCACAACGTCTGCTCGAGGCTCTCTCGGGTGCGCTTGCGGGTCAGCTGCACCAGGCCCAGTTCGGTAACGCCGGTCAGCTTGTTCTTGGCGTGATCCCGCTCCAGCGACTTCTCGAGCACGCGCAGCACCTGACGCTGATGCTCCAGCTCTTCCATGTCGATGAAATCGATGATGATGATGCCGCCGAGGTTGCGCAGCCGCAGCTGGCGGGCGATGGCGGTGGCCGCTTCGAGGTTGGTCTTGAAGATGGTCTCTTCGAGATTGCGATGGCCGACATAGCCGCCGGTGTTGACGTCGATGGTAGTCATCGCCTCGGTCTGGTCGATGACCAGATATCCTCCGGACTTGAGCTGCACCTTGCGCCCCAGTGCCTTCTGGATCTCGTCCTCGACGCTGTAGAGATCGAAGATCGGCCGCTCGCCGGGATAGTATTCGATGCGCGACTCCATCGTCGGCATGAACTCCCGGGCGAACTCCTTGAGCTTGAAGTAGTTCTCGCGGGAGTCGATGCGCACCTTCTCGATCTGGTCCCGCATCACGTCGCGAAGAGTGCGAATGAACAGCGGCAGATCGTCGTAGATCGGCGTCGCGACCGGCGCCGTGGTGCGTCGCTCGGCGATCTTCTGCCACAGACGCTGCAGAAAGACCATGTCGGCGAACAGCTCTTCCTGGCCGACGCCTTCGGCGGCGGTGCGAATGATGAAGCCACCGCAGCCCTCGTCCGGCAGCTCGGCCTTGCCACTCTCGACCAGGGCCTTCAGTCGCTCGCGCTCGGTATCGTCCTCGATGCGCTGCGACACGCCGACATGGGGCGAATCCGGCATGTAGACGAGATAGCGGGAAGGAATGGAGAGATGGGTCGTCAGCCGCGCGCCCTTGGAACCGATGGGGTCCTTGGTGACTTGGACCACCAGCGGCTGCCCGGCGTGGAGCAGATGACTGATGGAGGCCGGCTCATCGCGCACCGAATCGTGCGGCGCATCCGGCGGCAGCACTTCGTTGACGTGGATGAACGCCGCGCGTTCGAGTCCGATATCGATGAAGGCGGCCTGCATGCCCGGCAACACGCGAACGACCTTGCCCTTGTAGATATTGCCGACGATACCGCGGCGTCGGCTGCGTTCGATGAAGGCTTCCTGCAGCACGCCGTTTTCCACCACGGCAACCCGCGTCTCCATCGGCGTCAGATTGATCAGTACTTCACCGCTCATGCGGGCATCCTTGTCAGAACCTGCCTACGATCTGCTGCGCGTCGGCCAAACATTGTTGAGTCGGAGCTTCGCGGAGACAACAGCCGGAGGCTGGCCCGTAGGGCGAGCGAAGCGAGGCAAACACTTTCGGAATGCTCATTTAACCCCATGTAAACTCCGCATCCTAAAGTGTTTTCGCCCCGAATTATCCAGAATCGAGACTCTAGCTCGCGAGATCGTAAACAGATTCTTGCGAGTTGTTGGGGCCATGCTCGAGATTATGACACAGCCCCGACACCATCCCACAAGGCGATGCCCTGAGCGCGCAGGAGTCCCGCCGTCTCGTAAAGCGGCAGCCCGACGACCGCGGAATAGCTTCCCTCCAGCCGTTCGACGAAGATGGCCGCGTGTCCCTGGATCGCGTAGCCGCCGGCCTTGTCCGCCGGCTCTCCCGTCGCCCAGTAGGCGGCCATTTCCGCCTCGTCGATTCGGCGCATGGATACGCGAGTGGCAACGAGACAGTCACGCATGCCGTGGGCGCCGATCACCGCCACGGACGAGAGTACGCGATGGGTCCGCCCGGACAGCGTCGCCAGCATCTCGCGGGCGTGCGCCTCGTCGTTCGGCTTGCCGAAAATGGCACCATCGCAGACCACCACGGTGTCCGCACCCAGCGTCGGCAACGAACTGCCGATGTGGCCCGCCTCGGCCTTCTCGCGGGCCAGACGGGAGACGAAGTCCTCGGGCGATTCACCCTCGCGGCGCGACTCGTCGATATCCGCGGGCGCGATCTCGACGGCAACACCGATCGAGGCCAGCAACTCGCGCCGACGCGGCGAGGCCGATGCCAGGCGCAGGACAGCCCGGGAAGTGGATTGAAGAAAGGAGGCCATCGTGATTCCTCGTCGGAAACCTGAGAGTTTTCGGGCCGCGGCGGCACCGCAGCCGAGAAACGCCGATCATGCCGGAGGCGCCTCGACAGCGTCGATTGCCGAACCTAACCGATTCCCAGCCGACGCCGCACCACCTGCATCATGGTGAAGAGCCACGGCCACAGCAGCGCCCCGATCAGCGCCGGCAGCAGGAATTCCAGGCTGACGGAGATCGGCCCGAAGATCGTGCGCAGCCACTGCTCCACCAACTGCGCGATACCCAGGAGGATGAAGACCAGCACCGCCTGCTGCCAGATCGAGTAGACCCGGAAGCGCTGATAGAGCAGCAGAAAGAGATAGGCCAACAGCGAGAGCACCAGCGCATTCTGCCCCAGCGGCGCGCCCTCGATCAGATCGAGCATCAGACCCAGCACGAAGCCGTGGAGCACGCCGACCCGCTGCGGCGTGGCGACACACCAGTAGGCCAGCAGCACGCCCAGCCAGTCCGGACGCCATACCAGCCAGGCATCCGGCAGCGGCATCACCTGCAGGCAGAGCGCCAGCAGCAGCGTGAACCAGACAAAGAGATAACCGAACGGGCCCATGTTCACTCCTGCTCCGTCGACTGCAGCATCAGCGCGGCGGTCAACGCCTCTTCACTGATACGGTTGGCGTCGGGATGCGCCGGATCACCCGGCCAGACCACCTGTCGCGCCATGCGCTCCGGTCCGCTGAGGTTCTCGTCGGGACGCTCGGGGGGAAACAGCAGCAGGAAGTAGCGCGATCGCTCCGGCTGGGCAATCGGCTCGGCCGACACCTCCATGAATGCCTGGCTCGACTCGCGCTTGACCTCGTCGACTCGAGCCACCGGATATCCCTGCGGGAAACGCCCTCCTAGACCGGAAGTCACCAGCAAATCGCCTTCGCGAATGTCCGCCGTGGCCGGCACGCTGGGAATATTGAGCGTATCGAGTTGGCCGGTGCCCTGAGCGATGAAGCGCAGACCGTTACGATTGATCTCCACCGGCACGGCGTGGTTGGCATCGGCCACCATCAGCACGCGACTGGTATAGGCGGATACCGATACCACCTGACCGATCAGTCCAGAGGCGTCCATCACCGGCTGGCCGATGTAGACGCTGTCGCGGCGACCGCGATTGATCACCATCTGCTGGGTGAACGGATCGGAGTCCAGCGACAGCAGCTCGGCAGTGATGTAGGGCACATCGGCAGGATTGGGCGCGTTCAGCAGCTCGCGCAGGTGGATGTTCTCGGCGGTCAGGCTCGCCATGCGCTGCACGCGGTTGGAGAGCGTCAACAGCTGCTCGCGCAGCCGCCCGTTCTCGTCGATCAGCGCCTGCTGATCGGAGATCGCCATGGCGCTCCAGCGCACCCCCTCACTCGGCAGCGCCACCAACCACTGAATGGGCGCCACGACCGTGGTCAAATGAGAACGCGCCGTCTCCACCGCACTGAAGCGATGTTCGGCAAACATCAGCCCGAATGCCAGCACCGCACACAACAGCATGCGGTACGTCGGTATCGGGCCGTAGGAAAACAGCGGTTTGATAGGCCTCACCCCCACCTACCGTGGACGGATGGCGCCACCCGGCGGCTTCATCCGTCGCGGCTGGCCTCAATCGCTGGAGAGCAGTTCGAAGGTATGCTGATCGATCATCTCGAGCGCCTTGCCGCCACCGCGTGCCACGCAGGTCAGCGGATCCTCGGCGATGATGACCGGCAGGCCGGTTTCCTCGGCAATCAGCTTGTCGATATCCCGCAGCAGGGCCCCGCCACCGGTCAGCACCAGGCCACGTTCGGCGATATCCGAAGCAAGCTCCGGCGGTGACTGCTCCAGCGCGCTCTTGACCGCGGTCACGATGGACGCCAGCGGCTCCTGCAGCGCATCGAGAATCTCGTGGGAGTTGAGCGTGAAGCTGCGCGGAATGCCCTCGGCCAGATTGCGGCCGCGCACATCGATCTCGCGCAGCTCGCCACCCGGATAGGCGCAGCCGACCTCTTCCTTGATCCGCTCCGCCGTGGCTTCGCCGATCAGGCTGCCGTAGTGACGGCGCACGTAGGAGGTAATTGCCTCGTCGAAACGGTCGCCACCCACACGCACGGATTCGGAATAGACCACGCCGTTGAGCGAGATGATCGCGATCTCGGTCGTGCCACCACCGATATCGACGACCATCGACCCCTGAGCCTCCTCGACCGGCAGACCGGCACCGATCGCGGCAGCCATAGGCTCCTCGATCAGATAGACATCACGCGCTCCGGCGCCCTCGGCGGACTCCTTGATCGCGCGGCGCTCGACCTGCGTGGACATGCAGGGAACGCACACCAGCACACGCGGACTGGGTGTCAGGAAGGTGCTTTGATGAACCTTGCGTATGAAGTGCTGCAGCATCTGCTCGGTAACGGTGAAGTCAGCAATCACGCCATCCTTCATCGGACGGATGGCGGTAATGTTACCGGGCGTGCGCCCCAGCATCCGCTTGGCGTCGAGGCCCACGGCCGCAACACTGCGCATGTTGCCGGATTGGCGAATCGCCACAACGGAGGGTTCGTCCAGGACGATACCGCGACCGCGGACGTAAATCAGCGTGTTGGCGGTTCCCAGATCGATCGACAGATCGCTCGAGAACAGCCCCCGTAAACGTTTAAACATGGAAACTTTTACCTAGTCCAGACCGGAACCCTGTGCGGACGCAAACGGTATCACCGTGGGGGTAAAGCAGCAAGCGCGAGCCTGCCAGATGGGGCGTGAATATGATAATGTCTCCTCCATTTCTTGCACGTGGCGAACATGAGGTCGCGAACCTTCGCGGCCTTTTCGCGACGAACGCTCCAGAGACGAATCGTTCCGGAGACGGAACCGCCGCCAATGCGGCGTCTTCGACACCAACGACGCGATGTCCCAACGAGAGGACCTTCACTACATGGCAATCGAACACTCGGACGTGTTGCGCGCAGCGCATCTGGCACGCCTGGGTCTCAACAGCGACGCCGAAGCGGCCGGCTATGTCGACGACCTGACCCGGATTCTTGAAATGGTCGACCGCCTGCAGGCCGTGGACACCGAAGGCGTAGCCCCTTTGTCTCACCCGCTCGACGCCACTCAGCGTCTGCGACCGGACGAAGTCACCGAGACCAACCAGCGCGAAGCCTTCCAGGCCTGTGCGCCGGAAACGGCCGATGGTCTCTATCTGGTACCGCGCGTCGTCGAATAAGTTCGACGCTATGAGTAGCCGAATAAGTTCGACGCCGTGAATAGCCGAACGAGTTCGACGTCATGAACCGACAAACAAGTTCGACGCCGATGGCGAGACGATCAGGTTCGGCGCCATTTCTTCGATGGGCCGGCACCATTCGCCCCCCATTCTGCGTAGCGATTTGATTCAGGGAACTGCGACCCCATGCACCATATGACGCTCACAGAGCTCGCCAAAGGGCTCAAGGCCGGCGACTTTTCCAGTCGAGAGCTGACCACCAGCCTGCTCGACCGCATCGAGCGGCTGGATGGCGACATCAACAGCTTCATTACCGTCACTCGTGACCAGGCGCTGAGCGCCGCCGATGCCGCCGACCAGGCCCGCGCCAAGGGCGATTCACGGGCGCTCGCCGGCCTGCCCCTGGCGATCAAGGACATCTTCTGTACCCAGGGCATCCGTACCAGCTGCGGTTCGAAGATGCTCGACAACTTCCAGGCGCCCTACAACGCCACGGTGGTCGAGAAACTCGAAGCCGCCGGCATGATCAGCCTCGGCAAGACCAATATGGACGAGTTCGCCATGGGCTCGTCGAACGAATCGAGCTTCTACGGCCCGGTGAAGAATCCGTGGGACCGCACCGCCGTACCGGGCGGCTCGTCCGGCGGCAGTGCCGCCGCCATCGCTGCCGGCCTGGCCCCCGCCGCGCTGGGCACCGACACCGGCGGCTCGATTCGCCAGCCCGCCGCCTTCTGCGGCATTACCGGGCTCAAACCGACCTACGGCCGCGTCTCCCGCTACGGCATGATCGCGTTCGCCTCGAGTCTCGACCAGGGCGGCCCGATGGCCCGGAGCGCGGAAGACTGCGCCCACCTGCTGGGCGCCATCGCCGGGCATGACCTGCGCGACTCCACCAGCGTCGCCCGCGTGGTGCCGGACTATCTCGCCGAGCTGGACGCGCCGCTGGACGGACTCAAGATCGGCCTGCCCAAAGAGTATTTCGGCAACGGGCTCGATGCCGAGGTCGAAAGCGCCATCCGCGAGGCGATTCGCGTCTACGAATCCCTCGGCGCCAAGGTGTGCGAGGTGAGCCTGCCGCACACGCATCTGGCCGTCCCGGCCTACTACGTCATCGCCCCGGCGGAAGCCTCCTCCAACCTATCGCGCTACGACGGCGTGCGCTTCGGCCATCGCTGCGAGAATCCGGTCGATCTCGAGGATCTCTACAAGCGTACCCGCGCCGAGGGCTTCGGTGACGAGGTCAAGCGCCGAATTCTGATCGGCACCCACACTCTGTCCGAAGGTTTTTTCGACGCCTACTACCGCAAGGCCCAGCAGGTTCGCCGCCTGATCCGGCAGGACTTCGTGGACGCCTTCGAGGAGGTCGACGTCCTGATGGGGCCGGCCGCACCAACGCCGGCATTCGACCTGGGCGCCAAGAAGGACCCGGTCTCGATGTACCTGCAGGATATCTACACCATCGCCATCAACCTGGCCGGCATTCCGGGTATAAGCGTGCCGGCCGGGTTCGCCGGCAAGCGCCCGATCGGCCTGCAGATCCTCGGCCAGCATTTCGCCGAAAGCCAACTGCTCAACGTGGCCCATCAGTTCCAGCAGGCGACGGACTGGCACCGTCGGCACCCGACCGATCAGGAGACAACCTAATGCAGTGGGAAACCGTCATCGGGTTGGAAGTCCACGTCCAGCTCGCCACCCAATCCAAGATCTTCTCCGGCGCCTCGACCGCCTTTGGCGCCGAGCCCAATACCCAGGCCTGCGCCATCGACCTGGGCCTGCCGGGCGTACTGCCGGTATTGAACGAAGGCGCCGTGGCGATGGCCGTTCAGTTCGGCCTGGCGATCAATGCCGAGATCCCCGAGACTTCGCTGTTCGAGCGCAAGAACTACTTCTATCCCGACCTGCCCAAGGGCTACCAGACCAGCCAGATGGCCCAGCCCATCGTCGGCAAGGGCGAAGTGGAAATCGTGCTGGATGACGACGTGCGCAAGCGCATTCGCATTCATCACGCGCATCTGGAAGAGGACGCCGGAAAATCTCTGCATGAAGACTTTCATGGCATGAGTGGCATCGACCTCAACCGCGCCGGCACGCCGCTGCTGGAGATCGTCTCCGAGCCCGACATGCGCTCGGCCAAGGAAGCGGTAGCCTACATCCGTGCGATTCACGCCATCGTCACGTATCTGGGTATCTCCGACGGCAACATGGCCGAGGGCTCGATGCGCTGCGACGTCAACGTCTCGGTCCGCCCCAAAGGGCAGGAGACGCTGGGCACCCGCGCCGAGATCAAGAACGTCAACTCCTTCCGTTTCGTCGAGCGCGCGATCGAATTCGAGGTCGAACGCCAGATCGAGCTGATCGAGGATGGCGGCAAGGTCGTTCAGGAAACCCGGCTCTACGATCCGGACCAGGACGAAACCCGCAGCATGCGGACCAAGGAGGAAGCCAACGACTACCGTTACTTCCCCTGCCCCGACCTGCTGCCGGTGATGCTCGACGAAGCCTACATCGAGCACCAGCGCTCGACGCTGCCGGAGCTGCCCACCGAGAAACGTAACCGCTTCGAGAATTCGCTGGGACTATCCGTCTATGATGCCGGCGTGCTCTCCTCGACGCGCCCGATGGCCGAATATTTCGAAGCCGTACTGGCCGTCTGCGGTGACGCCAAGCAGGCCGCCAACTGGGTCCAGGGCGAACTTTCCGGGCATCTCAACCGCGAGAATATCGACATCAGTAACAGCCCGGTGACGCCGGAACAGCTCGGTGGCTTGATCAGCCGCGTGCTCGACGACACCATCAACGGCAAGGCTGCCAAGCAGGTCTTCGCCGCCCTATGGAACAACGAAGGCGCGAGCGCCGACGAGATCATCGACACCCGCGGCCTCAAGCAGGTCACGGATACCGGGGCCATCGAAGCGATGATCGATCAGGTGATCGCCGACAGCCCGGTTCAGGTCGCGCAGTACCGCGAAGCCGACCCGGAGAAGCGCGGCAAGATGATCGGCTACTTCGTCGGCCAGGTGATGAAAGCCTCTCGCGGCACCGCCAACCCGCAGCAGGTCAACGGCCTGCTCAAGCAGAAGCTGGACGAGGCTTGAGCGCCGTAGCGACCAGCCAACACTGAAAGAGAGGCCGACGGTGAAAGCCGCCGGCCTCTGTGGGTATTCATGATCGTCAGTCTTCGGTGACTGCCAGCGTTTTACCCTTCATCTCGCTGCCCGCCTTTTCCTGCCATCCGCTTCACTTCCCCTCTTCTCACTATTCGCTTCGGTTTATTCTTCGCGTCGTTTCACTGTCTGCCTCGTTTCATGACTCGTCTCGTTTCATGGCCCGAGGACTATCGACACGAGTATCACGCCAACTTTGGCGCTCGATGAGCTACGCCAAAAGTCGTATTCAGCAAAACCAAAGCCCCCTGCCACGAAAGACAGATTTCGCCGGGAATCGAGTCCGGCCATGCTAGCGACACCTTACGAGACTGGTGGATAGCCTCATGTCCGACAGCATGCCCCACAACACGCTCGAACGCTGGATCGGCAATCGGGAACAGAGCACGGATCATCTCGACAGTGCGCTGGTCGCCCGCGTCGCCGCCACCTTCGGCAAACCCTGCCCGGCCCCGGGCGAACCCTTGCCGCCACTGTGGCATTGGGCCTTCTTCCAGAACCCGCTCCCTGGCGATCAGTTGGGCGGCGACGGTCATCCGACCCGCGGCGGTTTTCTGCCCCCGGCAGACGACCGCAACCGCATGTGGGCCGGCGGGCGGCTCGCGTTCCTGACGCCGCTGAAAGCGGGCATCGAAGCCGAGCGTGCCTCGACGGTGACCGACATCCAGGAGAAGCACGGCCGCACCGGCTCGCTGCTGTTCGTGACCGTGCAACACGATTATTACCAGGCTGGCGAGCTCGCCATCCGCGAAGAACAGGACATCGTCTACCGCCAGCCAGCACCGCCCAAGCTGTCGCTCGACGAACCGATGCCGGCCGCGGACTGGACGCAGACCATCGAGCCCGATCCGGTTCTGCTGTTCCGCTACTCGGCGGTCACCTTCAACGGCCACCGGATTCATTACGACTGGCCCTACGTCACCGACACCGAGGGGTATCCGGGCCTCGTGGTGCATGGGCCGCTGATCGCCACGCTCCAGTTGCAAGCCTTCTGCGAGGCCAACCCCCAAGCCCGGCCCACACGCCTGGAATATCGCGGCCTGCGCCCGCTGATCGCCAACAAGCCCTTCCAGACCACCGGACGGATAACCGACGCCGGCCGTGCCGAGCTGACGGCAGGCAACGCGGACGGACCGGCGCAGCGCGCCACGGTCGAATTCCACAATAACGACAGCGCCGAACCCCAGGAGCCGACACACTCATGAACCAGCCCCCGACCATGAGCCATGATCCGATCGACCACGAGGCGCTGGAAGCGATCCGCGACGGCGTGCGCAGCCTGTGCCAGCAGTACGATGGCGAGTACTGGCGCCAGATCGACGAAGTCCAGGGCTTCCCCGAAAAGTTCGTGACCGAGCTGACCGAAGCCGGCTGGCTCGGCGCGATGATCCCCGAGGCGTTCGGCGGCTCCGGCCTGGGTCTGCTTGAGGCCAGCGTGATCCTCGAGGAGGTCAACCGCTGTGGCGGCAACGCCGGGTTCGTGCACGGCCAGATGTACAACATGGCGACGCTGCTCAAGCACGGCAGCGAGGCCCAGAAGAGCGCGATACTGCCCAAACTCGCCAGCGGCGAACTCCGCCTGCAGTCGATGGGCGTCACCGAGCCCACCACCGGCACCGACACCACCAAGATCAAGACCACGGCGGTGAAGCGCGGCGACAAGTACGTCATCAACGGCCAGAAGGTGTGGATCTCGCGCATCCAGCATTCGGACCTGATGATTCTGCTCGCCCGCACCACGCCGCTGGCCGAGGTCAAGCGCAAGTCGGAAGGCATGTCGATCTTCCTGGTCGACCTGCACCAGGCGATCGGCAACGGCATGACGGTCCAGCCGATCGCCAACATGGTCGGCCACGAGACCAACGAGCTGTTCTTCGACAACCTCGAGCTGCCGGCAGATAGCCTGATCGGCGAGGAAGGCAAGGGCTTCCGCTACATTCTCGATGGGCTCAATGCCGAGCGCACCCTGATCGCCGCCGAGTGCATCGGCGATGGCCGCTGGTTCATCGACAAGGCCAGCCGCTACGCCAACGAGCGTATCGTCTTCGACCGGCCGATCGGCCAGAACCAGGGCGTGCAGTTCCCCATCGCCGAGGCGCATATCGAGGTGGAAGCCGCCGACCTGATGCGCTGGCGCGCCTGCCAGGAGTTCGACGCGGGCCTGCCGGCCGGCGCCAGCGCCAACATGGCCAAGTACCTGGCGGCCAAGGCGTCCTGGGAAGCCGCCAATGTCTGCCTGCAGACCCACGGCGGATTCGGCTTCGCCACCGAGTACGACGTCGAGCGCAAGTTCCGCGAGACCCGGCTCTATCAGGTCGCGCCGATCTCCACCAACCTGATTCTCTCCTACGTGGCCGAGCATCTGCTCGATCTGCCACGTTCGTTCTGACGCCGTAACCGCGAGGGAATGACCATGGATGCCACCCGAACCCTGGCCGCGTTTCTGGCCGAACTTCGTTACGAGCAACTGCCCGGCCACGTTGTCGAACGCTGCCAGGCGCTCTACCTCGACTGGCTGGGCTCGGCCCTGGCGGGTAAGGATCACGCGCCGATCCCGCTGTTCGAGCGCTACAGCCAGCTCATGGGCCCGAGCGACGGCGGCTGCCAGCAGCTGACCGACCGCCGCATGACGTCGTCCCACTTCGCCGCCTTCGTCAATGCCGCCGCCTCGCACGTGGTCGAGCAGGACGACCTGCACAACAGCTCCGTGCTCCACCCCGCCACCGTGGTGTTCCCCGCCGCGCTGGCGACCGCCCAGGATCTGGGTTGCAGTGGCCAGGATCTGATCACCGCCGCCGTCGCCGGTTACGAAGCGGGGATTCGGGTCGGCGAGTTTCTCGGCCGCTCCCATTACCGCATCTTCCACACCACCGGCACCGCCGGCACCCTGGCTGCCGCCGTGGCCGCGGGCAAGTTGATGAAGCTCGACACCGACGGCTTCGTGAACCTGCTTGGCAGCGCCGGTACCCAGGCCGCCGGGCTGTGGGAGTTTCTGCGCGACGCCGCCGACTCCAAGCAGCTCCACACTGCCAAGGCCGCATCCGACGGCCTGCTCGCCGCCTACATGACCCACAGCGGCCTGACGGGCGCCCGACATGTTCTCGAAGGCCCCCAAGGCATGGCTGCCGGCATGTCCACCGATGCCGATCTCGACCGGCTGACGGATCGGCTCGGCGAACGCTGGGCGCTGGTCGAGACCTCGTTCAAGTTCCATGCCTCCTGCCGGCACACACATCCGGCAGCGGACGCCTTGCTGGCCCTGATGCAGCGAGAAGCCCTGGCTCATGACGATATCGAAACCGTCACGGCCAGAGTGCATCAGGCCGCGATCGACGTACTCGGCCCCGTGACCGACCCTCGCACCATTCACCAGGCCAAGTTCTCGATGGGTAGCGTGCTGGGGCTGATCGCCGTCCACGGCGATGCCAGCCTGGCCAGCTTCCGCGACCATGCGCTGCAGGACGAGGCCGTAGCCGACTTCCGCCGGCGGGTGTCGATGGTGCTGGACCCTGAGGTGGATGCGGCCTACCCGCGCCGCTGGCTGGGCCGGATCGACGTCACGACCCGCGACGGCCGCCAGTTGAGCGCAGCGATCGACGAACCCAAGGGCGACCCGGGCAACACCCTGAGCCGGGACGAACTGGAGGCCAAGTTCCGCCGTCTCGTGACGTTCTCGGGCGCGGCCAGTGACGATGAAACCGCCAAACTGATTGCCCACGCCTGGAACCTGCCGGCGCTCGACCGTCTCGAACCGCTACTGTGACCCGGCTCCTTACCCCTATCGAATTTCCGCTTTCCGGACAGGATCTGCCATGACTGCTCAACCCCCTCGCCCGCTGGACGGCATCACCGTGGTCAGTCTCGAGCACGCCATCGCCGCCCCTTTCTGCACGCGGCAGCTCGCCGATCAAGGCGCCCGGGTGATCAAGATCGAGCGCCCCGGCGTCGGCGACTTCGCCCGCGGCTACGACGAGCGCGTCCACGGTCTCTCTTCGCACTTCGTCTGGACCAACCGGTCGAAGGAGAGCCTGACGCTCAACCTCAAGCATGACGCTGCCGAACCGATCCTCTCCGACCTGCTCGCGGAAGCCGACGTGCTGGTACAGAACCTGGCACCCGGCGCCGCCGCCCGCATGGGGCTCGACTTCGACACGCTGCACGCGCGGTTTCCACGCCTGATCGTGTGCGATATCTCCGGTTACGGCGAGGGCGGCCCCTACGAGACGAAGAAAGCCTACGACCTGCTGATCCAGAGCGAAGCGGGCTTTCTCTCCGTCACCGGCGGCCCCGGGCCGGACGAAATGGCCAAGGCGGGCTGTTCGGTCGCCGACATCGCCGCCGGCATGTACGCCTACAGCAACATCCTCTCGGCATTGCTGCTGCGCGGGCGTACCGGCGAAGGCTCGCACATCGACGTCTCGATGCTGGAGAGCCTGGTCGAATGGATGGGCTACCCAATGTACTACGCCTTCGACGGCGCAACCCCGCCGCCTCGTGCCGGCGCGTCCCACTCGACGATCTATCCCTACGGCCCCTTCCCCACCGGCGACGGCGGCACGGTCATGCTCGGTCTGCAGAACGAGCGCGAATGGCAGCTGTTCTGCGAGAAGGTACTGGAGCAACCGGCGCTGGCCCGGGACGAGCGCTTCGATGCCAACTTCAAGCGCTCCGAGAATCGTGCCGCGCTGCGCGCGCTGATCGACGAAGTCTTTGCCGAACTCAGCGCAGAGCAGGTGATCGAGCGTCTCGAAAGCGCTCAGATCGCCAACGCCCACGTCAACGACATGGCGGGCGTGTGGCAGCATCCGCAGCTGGCGGCGCGGGATCGCTGGCGTAGCGTGATGACGCCCGGCGGAGAGGTGCCGGCAGCGCTGCCGCCCGGACGCAACGCGGCATACGAGCCGCGCATGGATGCCGTCCCCGCGCTCGGCGAGCATAGCGAGGCCATTCTCAAGCAGCTGGGCTATGCCGACGAGGACGTGGACAAGCTGCGCCAGGCCGGTACGATCTGAGCGGACCGACGAGTTATCCCTCTATAGCCTTCGCCTTCGCCCTCATCCGCTCACACAAGGAAATGCGCCCATGACCTCGACCACCCTGCCCCGCTCGGCACTGTTCGTGCCGGCCAATCGTCCCGAACGCATCCCCAAGGCGCTCGGCAGCGGTGCCGACATCGTCATCGTCGACCTGGAAGATGCCGTCGCCCCCGAAGCCAAGCCGGAAGCGCGCCGCGCGCTGGAAGCCTTCCTCGACCAGGCGCCGGAAAAGGCCGTCTGGGTGCGCATCAATGCCGCCGATACCGCCGATTTCGACGCGGATCTGGCGCTGTGCCGGGATCGGCCCGGCATCGCCGGCCTCGTCGTGCCCAAGGCGGAGACGACCGAGGCACTCGCCCAGGCTGGCACCCTAGGATTGGCGCTGATGCCACTGATCGAAAGCGCCAGGGGCTTGCAGGCACTGCCCGAGCTCGCCCGCTCTCCCGGCGTCGTGCAGTTGAGCTTCGGCGCGCTGGACCTCGGCCTGGATCTGGGGATCGAGCCGGGTAGCGAAGGCGGCGACTGGATCTTGAATCAGGCCCGCTACCAGCTGTTGCTGCAATCGCGCCTGGCCGGACTTGCGGCACCGATCGAGACAGTACACCCCGAATTTCGCGACATGGCCGTCGTCGAACGCGCTGCCGGGCTGGCCGTCGAGATGGGTTTCAGCGGCATGCTCTGCATTCATCCGCGTCAGGTTGCGGTGGTCAACGATGCTTTCCAGCCCACCGTCGACCAGCTGGCCTGGGCGACACGCGTACTCGAAGCCGCCGAACGCGATGCTGGCGCCGGCCAGATCGACGGCCAGATGATCGATGCGCCGGTCATGGCCCGTGCCCGCCGGCTCATCGCCAGCGCGAAACGGGGCTGAACCCGGATTTTGCCGGAAGTCGGGAGGAGTATTTCCGTTCGACTTCCGGCTCTTCGAACGTCCGGCTCTCCACGCAACGGGGACGACGGTCAATTTCCGTCACGAGACGTTTTTCCACCAGCGCAACCTGCCGGAATATTTTCGATTCCCCTCGGCTCATCAACCCCGCATTTAGATCGACGACAATACCGGCGACGCCGCCTTTTCGATATTCCATAATCAATGTTAATCATTGAATTTAATGGATTTTTAATTCTCAAAGCGACGCAAAAATAATTACATCGCCCTATCTTATATCGACTTTTTAAACTTTTTAAACCAGAAAACGATGTTATCTTCCCTGATTTTCAGCGCCTCGACTCCCGCCAAAGGTTGAATATACGAGTCCATGTAATTCTCCGCATACTCCGCATGGCATCGCCAATAAGGTGTCTTCAAAGACGCCAAGACGACAGAACAAACTCAGGAGTGAAATGCCATGTCTCTCATCAATCCAAAAACCGTGGCTGGCGCGATCGGGGTTGCCATCCTGATGGGTGGCGTTGCTAGCGCTCAGGCGCAGGATCCCATCGTCATCAAGTTCTCCCACGTCGTGGCCGAGAACACGCCCAAGGGCCAGGGCGCGAAGATGTTCGCCGAGGAAGTGAAAGAGAAGCTGGGCGACCGCGTGAAGGTCGAGGTCTATCCCAACTCGTCGCTCTACGGCGATGGCAAGGAGATGGAAGCCCTGCTGCTCGGCGACGTGCAGATGCTGGCGCCTTCGCTCGCCAAGTTCGAGCAGTACAGCCCCAGCCTGCAGCTCTATGATCTCCCGTTCCTGTTCGACGATATCAACGCCGTCGACCGCTTCCAGCAGTCCGACGAGGGACAGGGCCTGCTCGACTCGATGCAGGATCGCAACATCCAGGGTCTCGCCTACTGGCACAACGGCATGAAGCAGCTTTCCGCCAACAAGCCGCTGCGTGAACCCGGCGACGCCCGCGGCCTCAAGTTCCGCGTGCAGGCCTCGGACGTGCTCGACGAACAGTTCAAGGAGCTTCGCGCCGTCCCCCGCAAGATGAGCTTCGGCGAGGTGTATCAGGCGTTGCAGACCGGCGTGGTCAACGGTCAGGAGAATACCTGGTCGAACATCTACAGTCAGAAGATGCACGAAGTGCAGCCGTACATCACCGAGTCGAACCACGGGATCATCGACTACATGGTGATTACCAACGCTGACTTCTGGAACGGGCTGCCGGATGACATTCGAACCCAGTTGGAAGAGATCCTGGCCGACGTCACACAGAAGGTGAACAAGCAGGCCTACGATCTCAACCAGGATGCCAAGCAGTCCATCGTCGATGCCGGCACCAGCGAGATCATTCAACTGACCCCCGAACAGCGTGCAGAGTGGCGCGACGCGGTTCGCCCGGTGTGGGAGAAGTTCCAGGATGATATCGGTGAAGACCTGATCAACGCTGCCGATAGCGCCAACCAGTCCGACACCACCCCGTCTGAAACCAGTCAGTAATCGAGCCGAACCATGACACGTTTCCTGCGTGCCTGGGCGCATCTGGAGGAGGGCCTGGTGGCCTTCCTCCTCGCCCTCATGACCCTGGTGACCTTCAGCTACGTGATGGTCAACAACCTCTATACCGTCTTCTACGATGCGGCGGACCTGTTCCCGTTCGCGGAAACGCCGCTCTTCGCGATCGGTGATTTCATCATCGATCTGGCCCAGGAGATGACCTGGAGCATCGCCCTGACCAAGGCGTGCTTCGCCTGGCTGATCTTCCTGGGCATTGCCTATATCGTGCGCATCGGTGCCAACATCGGGGTCGACCTGCTCGTCCGGCTGCTGCCGGAGCGTCTGCGACGCGCCGTGGGCATCCTGACATGCCTGATCTGCATCGCCTACACCGCCCTGTTCGCCGTCTCCAGCTACACCTGGGTACAGGCACTGATGCGCGCGCGGATCGGGGCCGAGGATCTCGACCAGTACGGTGTGCTGCAATGGCATATCACGATCATCGTGCCGATCGGCTTCACGCTGGTCCTGATACGCCTGATCGAGGTGCTGGTGCGCATGCTGCGCGGCAAGCAGATCACCATGGAACTGAGCAACGAGTCCACGGACGCCCTGAAGCTCAAGGAAGAAGCCAGCACTGAGGAGAAGTCGGCATGACCATCGCCTTTCTGTTCGTGGTGCTTTTCGGCCTACTCTTCCTCAACGTGCCGATCGCATTCTCGCTGGGCATTGCCAGTTCGTTGACGATCCTGCTGTTCAGCCAGGATTCCCTGAGCTCGCTGGCGATCAAGCTGTTCGAGACCTCAGAGCACTATACGCTGCTGGCGATTCCGTTCTTCATTCTCGCCGGCGCCTTCATGACCAGCGGTGGCGTGGCAAGAAGGCTCATCAATTTCGCCAACGCCTGTGTCGGGCACATTCGCGGCGGCCTGGCGATCGCTTCGGTACTCTCCTGCGTCATGTTCGCGGCGCTTTCCGGCTCCTCCCCGGCGACGGTCGCGGCAGTGGGCTCGGTGGTCATCGCCGGGATGGCGCGGTCCGGCTACACCAAGGATTTCGCCACCGGCATCGTCTGCAACGCGGGGACGCTAGGCATCCTGATCCCGCCGTCGATCGTGATGGTGGTCTATGCCACGGTCACCGAAAGCTCTGTCGGCAAGATCTTCGTCGCGGGTATCGTGCCCGGGCTGCTGCTGGGCCTGATCCTGATGGTGGCGATCTATATCGTCGCCCGCGTCAAGAAGATGCCGGCCCTGCCCCGCCCCTCGATCGGTGAATTTCTCTCCACGGCCCGCAAGGCCAGTTGGGGGCTGTTGACCATCGTGATCGTGCTCGGCGGTATCTACGGCGGCTTCTTCACGCCCACCGAGGCTGCGGCGGTAGCCGCCGTCTACGCCGGCTTCGTGGCCCTGTTCGTCTACCGGGACATCACCTTCAAGCAGTGCCCGGGCGTGCTGCTCGACGCCGCCAAGTTGTCGGTGGTGCTGATGTTCATCATCGCCAACGCGATGCTGTTCGCCCATGTGCTGACCACGGAGCAGATCCCGCAGACGATCACGGCATGGGTCGTGGATCAGGGCTTCTCGCCGATCACCTTCCTGCTGGTAGTCAATATCGTGCTGCTGGTAGCAGGATCGTTCATGGAGCCGTCGGCGATCATTCTGATCCTGGCGCCGATCCTGTTCCCGGTGGCGGCACAACTGGGCATCGATCCGATCCATTTCGGCATCATCATGGTGGTCAACATGGAGATCGGCCTGGTGACGCCGCCGGTGGGTCTGAACCTGTTCGTGGCTTCCGCCGTTACCGGCATGCCGCTGACGCGCACGATCCGGGCGGCTTCCCCCTGGCTGTTCTTGCTGCTCGGCTTCCTGCTGCTGGTCACCTACGTGCCATTCCTGTCGCTGGGCCTGCCCAACTGGCTGGGCATGCCTTAGCGAACTGGAAGAGGATCACACAACGCAACCACAGAGGGCGCCATCACGGCGCCCTCTTCGTTGAGCATGCCATCGCCCGGCTAGCCCAGCCACATGGGTCACATCGCTACTTGAACCACCAGGAAAGAATCAGCAACAGCAGCAGTACGGTGGCGATCGCCTGCCACACGTTCGCCGGCTCCCGCCACGGCGGGCGCCGGCTTTCGTCGTCGCCCTTGGGGGTCGCCCGCAGATGGTAGGCGAGCTCCGTGAGCCGCCGGAACCGCAACGCACGCAGCGGATCGAGCGAGCGCCGTAGTGCGTCGTCGAGATCCGTGCTGATCGCCGGATTGCTCAATTGGGCGCGGCGATAGGTCATCTGCTCCAGATCGGTATGGCTGCGCAGATGGTTGGGCAGCAGGGTGTAAGGCAGATGCCCGGTGAGCATCCAGTAGACGGTGGATGCCAGCGAATACTGGTCGCTACGCCGACCGACTTCGGTATCCAGCGCGTACTCCGGCGCACTGTGCTCGGTCAGGCCGACCTGACGCGCCAGCTGGCGCGCCTCGCCCTGAGCATCGCCTTCGCGCTTGTGGCAGGCGCCGAAATCGGTCAGCACCAGATTGCCGTGTCGGTCGATGAGAATGTTGTTCGGGTGGATATGCTGATGCAGCACATCGTGACGATGCAGCGCCTGTACCGCCTTGACCAGCTGCCGCGCGATGTCGAGCCGCTGGTCGAGACTGGCCTGCGGATGCCTTCTCAGCCATTCGGTCAGCGTTTCGCCGTCGACGTAGCTCATCAGGTAGTAGAGATAGCGGCGCGTTCTGGCCGGCTCCATCACCTTGACCACGAACGGCGAGTTGACGCGTTCGACGACCCACTGCTGCAGGCCGAAGTGTTCGAGATAGACGTTACGGGTCGAAAGCTCCGGACTCGGCGCCTTCATCACCATGTCGCGTCCGCTGCGCACATCCCGCACATGGTAGAGACGCGCCTTGGCAGTGCGCGACAGCACCTCGACGACTTCCAGGCCATCGAGACGCTCGCCCTTGGCCAGCTCCGGCGGCACCGGCAGATGATGAAAGACGCGGGGCTGTTCGTCCGGTTCGTCGTCGGAGAGGCGATCGACCCTCACCAGCTGGAAGCAGAACTGGTTGGCGTTGTAGCCCCGCTCGATGGCACGCTGGTTGGCGGCTTCGGCCAGCCGTTCGCAGGCGGCGTCGAGATCGCTGACATCGGCGCGGATCAGTTGCACGTACTCTGAGGGCACCAGCGTGCCGCGGACGGCCTGGGTCATGAACAGGAAGAGATCGCCCTGCTTGAGAGGAAAGGTGGAGTAGTCGATATCGACATGACCATCCATCCCCAGCGCCCGCGAAGGATAGCGATAGCCGCCCAGGTCGGTGACATGGTCGCGGGTCAGCTGTTCGAACTCCGCCCCGCGGATTCGATAGACCAGGGTATCGCCCATGTGGAAGAGATGCGCATCGTGCTGATGAAAGATCATCGCCGACAGCGAGCAGATGTAGCTGCCGCCTTCGATATAGCCGCTCTGGCTGTGGCACCAGCTGTTCAGCGCCCGCAGCACGCGAGTGGCCGAGGTCTTGATGTCCCAGTGATCCGGCGTCGAGTAGTAGTCGGCCAGAAAGCCCCTCACGCTGAGATCGCCGGCCTGCTTGGCGATCGAGTTGCGCCAGGTGGAATCACTGATCAGCGCGCAGCCTCCCTTGGAGAACAACTGCTCGCCCTGAGGGATCTGCACCGACATCGAGCTGCGATGACGGTGCAGGTCCGGCGCGACGAAGGCTTGGCCGTAGGTCAGTGACAGCGAACTCTTGGACAACGGCTTTCTCCCAATGGATCGACGAACGGCGAGTGATCGGGCAACCTCGAATCGACGACCGAAGCGGCACGACACCTCGGCATCGGCTAACCCGCATGGACGGAGGTCAATGCCCAGGTTGGTAATCGGCCTAGCCAGTTCGTATAATTCCCCCGATTTTCGCCCGCTGGTGTTCAACCTGCAAACCGCAAGGACTCAACGATGAGTTTCGACAAGATTCCCGCCGGAAAGGATCTCCCCAACGACGTGTACGTGGCGATCGAGATTCCCGCCAACCACGCGCCGATCAAATATGAAATCGACAAGGACATGGACGCGCTGGTGGTCGACCGCTTCATGGCCACGCCGATGTTCTACCCGGCCAACTACGGCTTCATTCCGAACACCCTGGCCGATGATGGCGACCCGCTCGACGCGCTTGTCGTCACCCCCTATCCGGTCCAGCCCGGCAGCGTGATCCGCGCCCGTCCGGTCGGCGTGCTGAACATGTCCGACGAGGCCGGCGAAGATGCCAAGCTGGTCTGCGTGCCCCACGAGAAGCTGAGCGCGCTCTACAACGATGTCCACGAAGTCACCGATTTGCCCGAGCTACTGCGCCAGCAGATCGCTCACTTCTTCGAGAACTACAAGGATCTCGAGAAAGGCAAGTGGGTCAAGATCGACTCCTGGGACGGCGCCGACGCCGCCCGCAAGGCCATCGAGAAGGCCGTCGCCGCCTACGAGAACGAGTAAGCGCCGCGACCGTTCGTCGAGCCTCGGCTTTTGCTCGAGGCTCTGATGAAACGATGAAAAACGCCGCCCCGGCATCGAAACCGGGGCGGCGTTTTGCGTTACGGCTCATAGGCCGTTCAGGTCAGGCTCAAAGTTGATTGCGGATCTTCTCGGCCAACTGAGACGCCCGCACCGTGTAGTTGGCCATCATCAGCGAGTGGTTGGCGAACAGCCCGAATCCGGAGCCGTTGAGAATGACCGGGCTCCAGACCCGCGCCTGGGAGCTTTCCAGCTCCGCCACCAGTTGATCGAAATCGGCGCCGACGCCGCTGCTCTCGATGACATCGGCGTAATCGATTCTGGCAGCCTGCATCAGCTGCGCCAGCGCCCAGGTGGTGCCGCGAGCCTCGAAGAACACATTGTCGATTCGCAGCCACGGCGTGCTGTCGTCCTGCTCATCGCCATTCGGCGACTGGCCGACGTTGGCAGCCAGTTGCCGGGTCTGGGTTTCCAGGCGCTGCTGAACCTGTGCCAGCCAGTCGGAGAGCGCCGAAGCATCGAGCGAAGCGGGTGCGTCAGTCGATGCGGCAGCGTCCTGATTGGGCGCCCCAGGGCCGGCAGCGTTCTCCACGGCGGTGAAGGCTTCGCCGAGGTTGTTGCGCGCCGCGCGCAATACGGTTTCGGAGGCCGGCCAGCGCCAGCTTTCCAGATCGCCGGAGAGCGATTCGTTGGCCTGCGTCAGCGGCGCATCGCCCACGCTCAGCGATTCGCCCAGCAGGGCCACCGCATCGCGAACCTGCCGGGTCACACCGGCTTCCCAGTTGGGCATGTTGTCGAGCCACAACCCGGGCGGCATCACATCGTTGCGCAGGTAGCCGCCGGGCTTGTCGAGCAGCGTATCGAGAATCGAGATGTTGCTGGCAAGAAGCGCCTCGCCTGGCGCGGTGGCCGGCGGCGATTGGGCGTCATTGCCGCCGGTATCCACGCTCTGCGGGAAGCCGCGCTGCATCTGGACCGCCTGCCTGGGATCTGTCGGTGACGGGGTCCAGCTCCACCAGATGCCGAGGACGATGCAGACCAGCAGATAGATGACGACCAGTGCCACCAGCGGCTTCCAGATCCAGCCGTACTGGGGCGTTTCGAGAACCTCGGTGCGCGATAGCGGCGCCTTCTTGCGAAACAGGGCCATGGACGATCCTTGTGATTGCTGAGAGTGAAAACCGGTTGTGACGATCAGTTGTAAAAACCGGCGCAGAGAGCCAGCGTCAACGGAAACAGGGTTGGGATAGGATTGACTCTATCCTATCATGCTCCCCGTCACACGCAGCCCGTCTTTCGCTGCATATCGGCCTACTGCGCTGTCGCCGCGGCACTTTTCTCGCCCCATGCGATCAAAGCGTCATTCGCCTTTCGCGACTACGAACGTGACAGGTACGCACGAACGAGCAACAAGGCGGGCGGCATGCTCGGATTCACCATGAGCGGGCACGCCAGGTCTGCGCTTTCATCGCTGTCAGGAATTCATGTTTTGACGTCACGCTTTTACGGATGCCTCCTGGTGCTCGGCTACTGCCTGTTGGCAGCCCTTGCCCAGGCACAGGACTCTCCCGCTTCCTCGAATCAGGCCGCCTTTTCCGCTCGCGGCGGCAACGAGTTCCTGCCGGTCGATCAGGCCTTTCATGCCTACGCCTGGCATGACGACGAACGGGTCTACGTCGGCATCCGCAACCAGCCCGGCTACTATCTCTATCGTCATCGCTTCGGCCTGGAAAGTCGCCAACCCGGAATCGCGCTGGGATCGTTCAGGATCCCGCCCGGCCAGTTCAAGCACGATCAATATCTGGGCGATGTCCATGTCTTCTACGATCAGGTCGAGATCAGCGCGCCGCTGGCCGGCGGTGACGACCTCGCCTCCCAGGCTCCGATACCGATCACGCTCTCCTTCCAGGGGTGTGCCGATGCGGGGCTCTGTTATCCCCCCGAGCACTGGTCGCTGACCGCCAAGGCCGGGCCGCCGCCCGCCGCCTATCGCGATGCCAGCCGTGACGCCAAGGCCTCGCCGATCCTATCGCCGGCATCCGGTCCCGAGGCCACCCGCGATCCTTTCTCCGCATCGCCCGGGGACGAACCGCTCTCGAATTCGGCCATCGCTCCCGAAGTGTCTATCCCCGACAGGTCTATCTCCGGCACGTCTATCCCCGACACGTCCAGACCAACGGCGGCTCTGTCTCCCGCTTCAGCCAGCGAGAGCAACGCGCTGCCGGTCGCCACCGCCGATGGCCAATTTCAATCCCTGCTCCGCGAAGGCCTCGGGGCGAGCACGCTGGGGCTTTTCTTCCTCGCGGGGCTAGGGCTGACCTTCACCCCCTGCGTGCTGCCCATGCTGCCGATCCTGACCTCCATCATCGTGGGCCAGAACGCGCGTCGCGGGCGGGCGCTGCTACTATCGGCGAGCTATGTGATCGGCATGGTCTCGACGTTCACGCTGCTCGGCACGCTGATGGGCGTCTTCGGCGCCTCGCTCAATCTCCAGGCGCGGATGCAATCCGGCTGGATACTGGTCCCCTTCGCGCTGCTTTTCGTGCTCTTCGCGATGGCGATGTTCGGCGCGTTCGACCTGCGGCTTCCCAACGGGATTAGCCAGCGGGTCGATACCTGGCAAGGCCGAATGCAGCGCAGCGGCCCGCTCGGCCTGGCCGCGGCCGGCGCCCTGTCGGTGCTGGTGGTGTCACCCTGCGTTTCCGCACCGCTGGCCGGCGCGCTGGTCTTCATCTCCTCCACCGGCGACGCCCTGGGCGGCGCACTGGCGCTGCTCGCGCTGGGTGCCGGCATGGGGGTGCCGCTGATTCTCGTCGGGACTTTCGGCGGGCAGTGGCTGCCCCGCGCCGGCGCCTGGATGAAAGGCATCAAGGCGTTGTTCGGCGTGATGCTGCTGGGCGTCGCGATCTGGCTGGTCGAGCGCCTGCTGCCGGCACCGGCGGTCTTGCTGCTGTGGGGAGCGCTGACGCTGGGTTGCGCGCTGGCCCTGGGCGCGCTGGATAGACAGATCGGCGGTGGCTGGCCGCGGGTGCGCCAGGCGGCCGGCTGGGTACTGCTGGTGTGGGGCGTGGCGATGGTCTGGGGCGCGGCCCAGGGTAGTGGCGATCCACTGCGCCCCTTGCCGGGATCGAACGCCGAGGCGTCTTCGGAAACGTCGAACCTGGCCTTCCGGACCGTCAATCACCTCGACCAGCTCGAGTCGGCACTGGCCTCGGCGCGTGCCAGCGGGCGGCCGATCATGGTCGATGTCAGCGCCGAATGGTGCATCTCGTGCAAAGTGATGGAGCAGACGGTCTTCCCCGCGCCGGCCGTGGCCGAACGCCTGGCGGATTTCACATTGATCCGCGCCGACGTGACCCAGGACACCACCGCAAGCCGTGAGCTGCTCGATCACTACCAGCTGTTCGGGCCACCGGCGCTGCTGTTTTTCGCCGACGGCACGGAGCTTCGACGGGCCCGCATCCAGGGAGAAGTCGACGCCGAAGCGCTGACTCGCCATCTGGATGCGGTGAAGCGGCTGGCACATGACCGCTCTTCAGTGGCGTCCGGTTCCTAGTTCTTGGCTTTCAGTTCTTAGTTCTTAGTTCTTAGTTCTCAGTTCTCAGTTCTTAGTTCGCAGCTCCTGGTTCATGGTTCTGCGCCGTTAACCCTCGGCAATGGAAACCAGGTATTAACGAACATCGTTCGATGGTGAGGGTGGACACTCTCAGCATTTTTCGGCAAACTTCGACACCAACGAAAACGGTGCGCCGAGACGCCATCTTGCAACAAAGTGACGCGATCTCGACAATCCATGAAAGGGTTAACAGCGCAAGGACAGTCATGGCTAGACTCCTGGTTCTCAACGGTCCCAACCTGAATCTGCTCGGCACACGCGAGCCGGCGGTCTACGGCACGACCACCCTGGAGGACATCCGGATTCGCTTGACCGAGCGCGCACTGAGCGCCGGCCATCAACTGGATTGGCTACAGTCCAACGCCGAGCATGAACTGGTCGAGCGAGTACACCGCGCGAAGCAGGAGAACATCGATTTCATCCTGCTCAATCCGGCCGCCTTCACCCACACCAGCGTGGCCCTGCGCGACGCGCTGACCGGTGTCGCCATCCCGTTCATCGAACTGCACCTTTCCAACGTGCACGCGCGCGAACCGTTTCGTTCACATTCCTATTTCTCCGACGTCGCCCGTGGCGTCATCGCGGGATTCGGCGCCGATAGCTACGTGCTGGCGCTGGATGCCGCGTTCAGGCAGCTGGATCGAGACTGATCCCTTTTTTCGCCAGCGGACGTTTAGCGACACGCGTCGCACGCTACTGTCATATCCGACTTCCATATCCAACTATCGCATTCAACCAAACCGAGACATCGCCATGGATATACGCAAGGTCAAGAAACTCATCGAACTCCTGGAAGAGTCCAACATCAGCGAAATCGAGATCCAGGAAGGCGAAGAGTCCGTGCGCATTAGCCGCCACCCTAACGGTTTCGGCGCCATGCAGCAGCCAATGGTCATGCAACAGCAGCAGCCGATGGCACCTTCCGCGCCAGCGGCACCGAGCGCGCCGGTTGCCGAAGCCGGCGACGCGGCACCGGCCCAGCCTGCCGGTCACGCAGTGACCTCGCCCATGGTCGGCACCTTCTACCGCTCCCCGGCGCCGGGCGCCAAGGCGTTCGTCGAAGTCGGCCAGAGCGTCAAGAAAGGCGATACCGTGTGTATCGTCGAAGCGATGAAGATGATGAACCAGATCGAAGCCGACAAGGATGGCGTGATCGAAGCAATCCTGGTCGAGGATGGCGAGCCGGTCGAATTCGACCAGCCGATGATCATCATCAACTGATCATCTTCCACTAGGGCCACACGAGCGAAACCATCATGTTGGACAAGGTACTCATCGCCAACCGCGGCGAGATCGCCCTTCGCATCCTGCGCGCCTGCAAGGAGCTGGGGATCAAGACCGTGGCGGTTCATTCCAAGGCCGACCGGGAGCTGATGCACGTGCGCCTGGCAGACGAAGCCGTCTGCATCGGCCCCGCTTCCTCGGCGCAATCCTACTTGAACATCCCGGCCCTGATCAGCGCGGCCGAGGTGACGGATTCCAGCGCCATCCACCCCGGCTACGGCTTTCTCGCCGAGAATGCCAACTTCGCCGAGCAGGTGGAGCGCTCCGGATTCACCTTCGTCGGGCCACGCGCCGAGACCATCCGGCTGATGGGCGACAAGGTCAGCGCGATCAACGCCATGAAGGCAGCGGGCGTGCCGACGGTGCCGGGCTCCGACGGCCCGCTGCCGGACGACGACGCCGAGATCCGTCGTATCGCCGGCCGTATCGGCTACCCCGTGATCATCAAGGCGGCAGCCGGTGGTGGCGGCCGCGGCATGCGCGTGGTGCGCAACGATGATGAAGTCGCCAAGGCGGCCAGCGTGACGCGCTCCGAAGCCGCAGCGGCTTTCGGCGACGGCACCGTCTACATGGAGAAGTTCCTCGAGAACCCGCGCCACGTGGAAGTCCAGGTGCTGGCCGACGGTCAAGGCAACGCGATCCATCTCTTCGATCGTGACTGCTCGCTGCAGCGTCGCCACCAGAAGGTGCTCGAGGAAGCCCCGGCACCGCATCTCGACCCGGAAGCGCGCGCCAAGGTGCTGAAGGCCTGTACCGACGCCTGCATCGAGATCAACTACCGTGGCGCCGGCACCTTCGAATTCCTCTACGAGGACGGCGAGTTCTTCTTCATCGAGATGAACACCCGCGTCCAGGTCGAACACCCCGTGACCGAAATGGTCACCGGCGTCGATATCGTCAAGGAACAGCTGCGTATCGCCTGCGGTCAGCCGCTGTCGATCCGTCAGGAAGATGTCGAACTGCGCGGCCACGCCTTCGAGTGCCGCATCAACGCCGAAGACTCCCGCACCTTCATGCCCTCCCCCGGCAAGATCAATCTCTACCACCCGCCGGGCGGTCTCGGGGTACGCATGGATTCCCACATCTACACTGGCTACAGCGTGCCGCCGCATTACGACTCCCTGATCGGCAAGCTGATCACCTGGGGGGCGGATCGCGAAATAGCCCTGGTGCGGATGCGCAATGCGCTGGACGAGCTGCTGGTCGAAGGCATCAAGACCAACATCGATCTGCAGAAGGATCTGGTGCGTGACAGCGCCTTCCAGCGTGGTGGGGTCAATATCCACTACCTTGAAAAGAAGCTCGGGCTGAGCTGAGTTCCGAGCATTGACGACGGGGCGGCCTATCCTTCGAAGGCCGCCCCGTTTTCGTCCTGATCTTCACTCGATCCTCAGGCTCTGCCTGAAACCGGCGAGCCCGGCTCATGCAGACAGAGCACAAACTTCATTCCGGGAGAGCTACCCATGGCGTGGCTACAACTCAAGGCATCCATTGCCCCCGAGCAGGCCGAATGGCTGGAAGAACTGCTGCTTGCCGAGGGCGCCAGCGCGATTACCCTGCAGGACGCCCACGACGAGCCGGTGTTCGAACCCGACCGCGGCACGACGCCGTTGTGGTCGGAAACCGTACTCACGGGGCTTTACGACGACCTCAACGAGGTCGAGGCGATGATCGAACGCGTTCAGCGCGCGTGGGCCGAGCAGTTGCCCGACGACCCGGCGCCGCAGATCGAGTACGAGCTCCTGGCCGATCGCGACTGGGAGCGCGAATGGATGGACGGCTTCGAACCGCTGCGCATGGGCCAGCGCCTGTGGATCGTGCCGAGCTGGCACGAGGCGCCCGATCCCGATGCGGTCAACCTGCTGCTCGACCCCGGCCTCGCCTTCGGCACCGGCACCCACCCCACCACCGCACTCTGCCTCGGCTGGCTGGACGCACAGGATCTCGCCGGACGACAGATTCTCGACTACGGTTGCGGTTCCGGCATTCTCGCCATCGCCGCGCTCAAGCTGGGAGCCGATACCGCCGTCGGTGTCGATATCGACCCGCAGGCACTGCAGGCGAGCCGCGACAACGCCGAACGCAACCAGATCGACGAGGCGAGCCTGATCCTCGATTACCCGGAAAAGATCGGTCGGGGCGAGTTCGAGATCGTCGTCGCCAACATCCTGGCCGGGCCGCTGATCGACATGGCCTCGACGATCGCCGCCCGGGTCCGGCCCGCCGGCCAGCTGGCGCTGTCGGGCATCCTCGCCGCCCAGGCGGAATCGGTGCTGGATGCCTATCGCGGCCAGGGAATTCTCATGGACGAGCCGCAGGAAAAAGAGGGCTGGGTTCTGCTGACCGGGCACCGGCCGGGCTGAGGTTTTGTAAAGCCGCTCCCTCGTCTCGGCCCTCCGGCTGTCTCGGCCCTCCGGCTGTGAAGACATTCATGCGGCATTGCCCACGCCTGAAAGCGTTTCATGCGGTACCTCTGCGCGCTACGGCTTAGGTCGCGAGTCGACAAACAGCGCTTCAACAACGCCGGGGTGATCGGTATCATAGCCTCCCCGTTTTGCCTGAGCCTATGTAACGATGCGTGATTTGGTGTCACCGCAGACCGATCGCCCGTTACCCCGCATCGGCCATCACACGCTACCCAACCGCGTGATTCTGGCCCCCATGGCCGGGGTAACCGATCGTCCTTTCCGACAGCTTTGCCGCGAGCTGGGCGCCGGGCTGGTGGTGTCGGAAATGGTGACCTCCGACAGTCGGCTGTGGCATACCCGCAAGTCTCGCCAGCGCATGATCCATCGCGGCGAGCCGGGGCCACGTTCGGTACAGATCGCCGGCGGCGACCCGCAGATGCTCGCCGAAGCCGCACGACTCAACGCCGAGGCCGGCGCCGAGATCGTCGACATCAACATGGGCTGCCCGGCCAAGAAAGTCTGCAACAAGGCGGCGGGCTCTGCCCTGCTGCGAGACGAGAAGCTGGTCGCGGACATTCTCGACGCCGTGGTGGCGGCAGTCGACATTCCGGTCACGCTGAAGATTCGCACCGGCTGGTGCGCCGAGAGCCGCAACGGGGAACGTGTCGCCAGGCTTGCCGAGGACGCCGGCATCGCCGCGCTGGCCGTGCATGGCCGGACTCGCGAGCAGCGTTACACCGGGACGGCCGAATACGACACCATCGCCGCGATCAAGCAGCAGGTGTCGATACCGGTCTTTGCCAACGGGGACATCACGACGCCGCAACGCGCCGCCGAAGTACTGGCCTACACCGGCGCCGATGCGGTGATGATCGGCCGCGGTGCCCAGGGCAACCCGTGGCTGTTCAGAGAGATCGAGCATTACCTGCGTACCGGCCGCGAACATGCGCCGCCCAGCGCGGAAGAGATCGCCACCACCATGCAACGTCACCTGCGCGCGCTGCATGAGCATTACGGCGACTATCTCGGCGTCAGAGTCGCCCGCAAGCATGTCGGCTGGTATCTCGCCGCGCGTGACCCCGGCCGCGAACACCGTGCCCGTTTCAATCGTCTCGAGCAGGCCACGCAACAATTCGAGTTTCTCCATGAACTCTTTCGCGGTGACGCCGCCGCGATCGGTAACGGAACCCACGCAGCATGAATAGCCGGCAGCCTTTAGCCCTCGATGGAGAATCCCCATCCGAGGTCGATCCTCTTCAGATGCCCGATGCGCTGTCTCACACGACGTTGCGAGAGTGCGTCGAGCGCGTCATGGAGCGCTACTTTTCGCACCTCGAGGGGGAATCCGTCTCGAATCTCTACACCATGGTACTGGCGGAAGTCGAAGCGCCCCTGCTCGAGGTCGTGATGCGCAACGTCGAAGGCAACCAGACCCGCGCTGCCGAACTGCTCGGTCTCAACCGTGGCACGCTGCGCAAGAAGCTCAAGCAGTACGATTTGATCTAACGGTGCGATTGATCCAGCGATGCGATTGATCCAGCGGCGCGGTTCGATCCACCATGATGATTCGACCCAGCCGGCACGATCCGAAACAATGACACGACCGTACGACCTGACCCGAATCTCCTTCGCTTCGCTCCAGCGGAGCCTATCCGGACGGGCGATGCCCTGGGCGCCAGCCGTCTCATCGTCAACCGTCTCGCCGTAAAAAAGAGTGGACTGGCATGTCTCAAAATTCTGCTTCTACTGCCCCCCGGGCCATCCGTCGCGCACTGCTCAGCGTGTCCGACAAGACCGGCGTTGTCGACTTCGCCCGTGAGCTGGCAGCTCGCGGCGTCGAGCTGCTCTCGACCGGCGGCACCTACCGCCTGCTCCAGGAAAACGGCATCGCCGTGACCGAAGTCTCGGCCCACACCGGTTTCCCGGAGATCATGGATGGCCGGGTCAAGACGCTGCACCCGAAGATTCACGGCGGGATCCTTGGCCGGCGCGGGCAGGATGACGCCGTCATGGCGGAACACGGCATCGATCCCATCGACATGGTCGTGGTCAATCTCTACCCGTTCGAGCAGACCGTCGCCAAGCCGGACTGCACGCTGGAAGACGCGGTCGAGAACATCGATATCGGCGGCCCGACGATGGTTCGCGCCTGCGCCAAGAACCACGAGCACACCACGATCGTGGTCAGCGCCGACGACTATTCCCGCATCCTGAAGGACATGGCCAGCCATGAGGGCGGCGTCAGCCACAAGACCCGCTTCGACCTGGCAATCAAGGCGTTCGAGCATACCGCTGCCTACGATGCCGCCATCGCCAACTACTTCGGCCAGCGCGTGGGTAACGGCGAGCCCGATTTCCCGCGCACCCTGTCGTTGCAGTTCACCAAGAAGCAAGGCATGCGCTACGGTGAGAACCCGCACCAGAAAGCCGCGTTTTACATTGAATCGGGCACGGTCGAGTCAGGCACGGTCGAGCCCGGCCAGCAGGAAGCCAGCATTGCCACCGCCGAACAGCTCCAGGGCAAGGCGCTCTCCTTCAACAATGTCGCCGATACCGATGCAGCGCTGGAGTGCGTCAAGTCCTTCACCAAGCCGGCCTGCGTGATCGTCAAGCATGCCAACCCCTGCGGCGTCGCCGTGGTGCCGGAAGCCGACGGCGGCATCCGCAAGGCCTACGGCCTCGCCTTCGCAACCGACAGCGAATCCGCCTTCGGCGGCATCATCGCCTTCAACCGCGAGCTGGACGGCGATACCGCCAGCGCGATCGTCGCGCGCCAGTTCGTCGAGGTCATTATCGCACCGCGCATCTCGGCGGAAGCCCGCGAAGCCGTCGCCAGCAAGACCAACGTGCGCCTGCTGGAGTGCGGCGAGCTGCCCGCGAAGAGCGCCGAAGGCTGGGACTACAAGCGCGTCAATGGCGGCTTGCTGGTACAGAGCCGCGACACCGGCATGATCGCCGCCGAGGATCTCAAGGTGGTCACCCAGCGAGCGCCGACCGAGCAGGAGCTGCACGACCTCGTCTTCGCCTGGAAGGTCGCCAAGTTCGTCAAGTCCAACGCCATCGTCTACGCCAGGAACCGCCAGACCGTCGGCGTCGGCGCCGGCCAGATGAGCCGCGTCAACTCCGCCCGCATCGCCGGCATCAAGGCCGAACACGCCGGCCTGCAGGTCGAAGGCTCCGTCATGGCATCGGACGCCTTCTTCCCCTTCCGCGATGGCCTGGACAACGCCGCCGCCGCCGGCATCACCGCCGTCATCCAGCCCGGCGGCTCGATGCGCGACGAGGAAGTGATCGCCGCCGCCAACGAAGCAGGCATCGCGATGGTGTTTACCGGCATGCGCCACTTCCGACACTGAGCCGCGAGCCGCGAGCCGCGAGCCGCGAGCCGCGAGCCGCGAAAAACAGCGTGACTGTGAAACGAAGAACGCCAGCGACATTGTCGCTGGCGTTCTTCGTTCGAAGTTCGAAGCTCGAAGCTCGAAGCTCGAAGCTCGAAGCTCGAAGCTCGAAGCTCGAAGCTCGAAGCTCGAAGCTCGAAGCTCGAAGCTCGAAGCTCAGTCTGACTCTTTCCCCAGATCGATGCAGAGGTACTTGGTCTCGAGGTATTCATCGAGCCCATACTTGGAGCCTTCGCGGCCGAGGCCGGAGGCCTTGACGCCGCCGAACGGGGCGCTGGCGTTGGAGATCAGGCCGGTGTTGATGCCGACCATGCCGTATTCGAGCGCTTCGGCGACGCGCCAGACACGCCCCAGATCCTTCGAGTAGAAGTAGGAGGCCAACCCGAACTGGGTGTCGTTGGCCATACGCACGGCTTCTTCTTCTGTCTCGAAGGGGAATACCGCGGCCAGGGGGCCGAAGGTCTCTTCGCTGGCGACCTTCATTTCCGGCGTGGCGTGGCTGACCAGCGTCGGGGAGAAGAAACGCCCGCCCAGAGAATGCTCGTGGCCGCCGAGCAGCAGCTGCGCGCCCTTGTCGGTGGCGTCCTTGATGTGATCAGTCACCTTGGCCACGGCATCGTCATCGATCAGCGGGCCGATGTTTACGCCCTCCTCGAATCCTTCACCGACCTTGAGCTCGCTGTTCATCGCGGCCGCCAGCTTCTCGCTGAAGGCGTTGATCACGCTCGACTGGACGAGGAAACGGTTGGTGCAGACGCAGGTCTGTCCGGCATTGCGGAACTTGGAGGCGATCGCGCCTTCGACCGCGGCGTCCAGGTCGGCATCCTCGAATACCAGGAACGGCGCGTTGCCGCCCAGCTCCAACGATATCTTCTGGATGTGCTGCGCAGCGCCGGCCATCAACGAGCTGCCGACTTCGGTCGAGCCGGTGAAGGTGACCTTGCGTACCACCGGGGAGTCGGTCATCGCCTTGGCGATCTCGCTGGCCTTGCCCGGCACGACGTTGAACACGCCACGCGGAACACCGGCCTGCTCTGCCAGTGCGGCCAGCGCGGTCGCGGAGAACGGTGTCTGGCTGGCCGGCTTGATCACGATGGTGCAGCCCGCCGCCAGCGCGGCAGCGGCCTTGCGCGTGATCATCGATGAGGGGAAGTTCCACGGCGTGATGGCGCCGACGACGCCCACCGGCTGCTTGGTGACCACGATGCGCTGCTGGTTGCTGGCCGCGGGGATGGTGTCGCCATAGATACGCCGCGCTTCCTCGGCGAACCAGCGCATGAAACTGGCGGCATAGACGATCTCGCCCGCCGCTTCCTTGACCGGCTTTCCCTGCTCGGCGGTCATGATCGCCGCCAGCTCATCCTTGTTCTCGAGCATCAGCTCGTACCACTTCATCAGGATGTCGGCCCGCTCCAGCGCGGTGTGGTTGCGCCACGCCGGCAATGCGGCCTCGGCAGCGTCGATGGCACGCTCGGTCTCGGCGCGGCCCAGTCGCGGCATGTGCCCCAGGATCTCGCCCGTGGCGGGGTTGTCGACATCGATCTGCTCACCGCTGTCGGCGGCAACCCAGTTACCATCGATATAGGCAAACGGTCTGAACAGCGCGCTCTCTTTGACAGACTGCACCTTGAGGGACTGTGCTTTGTCGGACTGTGCTTTGTCGGATTGCATGACTCACTCCTTCCTTGATGTGCTTGCCGATCGCAGGCATTCGGCCCACGCAGGCCGGTCGTTGCCGTGGTGCGACGAGCAATGAAATCGTTCATGACGACGGCGTGTGACAGTGATGCCAGTGTCACGACTCCTGCGTCAAGGATGGCGCGTTAGCGTCACCTGTGCCAGTCACGATCGGTCACGCCGCGAGTCATTCATAAGCGCGTCATTCGTGACCGGACCGATGCCGTGGCAGCATCATCGCGATGCCACTCGGGGCCAGGGCGATTACAGCTGCGACCAGAGCGTCACGCCGACGGCAATCGCGATCGCGGCGCCGCTCAGCCAGTAGCCGTTGAACCGCTGGGGCTGGCGATGCACGTGACGCAATCCCAGCCAGGCCAGCACGATCGCCACGACTTCCACCACCGGCGCGTAACGCCCGGCGCTCAGCCCGACGACCGACACCACGAACGCTGCCAGCGCCCAGTGGGAAAGTCGTTTGCGCCGTGTCTTGCCGTCGACGCCGCGAGTGCTGCTGGCGCGGCGCTGCGCCTCGGGGCGATTGAAGACCTGGATCGCCTGTCCGTCGCGGAGCTCGAAGCGAACCGGGGTGCCGGCGCTGGGCAGGCCGCGACCACGCCACTGTGCGAAATCGAACGGATAGCGCTTGCCGTCGCTCTCCACCTCGCCGGTCTGGGCTTCGTCGTCGAAATGAAAAAGGCGACCATCCATGCAGCTATCCTTGTGGCTCTCTTTAACGGCTCTCTTTACCGACTGGCTTTACCGGCTGGCTTTTGACGAGTGCGACGACCGACGGCGCCTCTGTCAGCGACCGTTGACCAGCATCAGGAACTCCTGACGCGTCGTCTGGTTCTTGCGAAAACTCCCCAGCATCACCGACGTGGTCATGCTGGAATTCTGCTTCTCCACACCGCGCATCATCATGCACATATGCTGCGCCTCGATCACCACGCCAACACCGAGGGCTCCCGTGACCTGCATGATCGCCTCGGCGATTTCACGGGTCAGGTTTTCCTGAATCTGCAGCCGGCGGGCATACATATCGACGATCCGTGCGAACTTCGACAGCCCCAGCACCTTGCCCTGGGGCAGATAGGCAATGTGGCACTTGCCGATGAACGGCAGCACGTGATGCTCGCACATCGAATACATCTCGATGTCCTTGATCAGCACCATTTCATCGGTATCGGAAGCGAAGACCGCGCCATTGACCAGTGTCTCCAGCGACTGGCTGTAGCCCTGGGTCAGGAACTGCATAGCCTTGGCGGCACGCATCGGGGTATCGCGCAGGCCCTCGCGCTGGGGATCTTCTCCCAGCTTCTCGAGAATCCCGTGGAAGTGGCCTGCCAGTTGCTCTGTCATGTTGCTGCCTTGTCTATCGGTATCGTCATCGAATGCTCGCGGCCGCGATCACATTCGGCCCCCAAATCGGTGTCAGCCGATTCTAGCGAAACTCCGGCGGCACCACTATCTCGTCGATCCAGGCAATTGCGTCGATACGGACAATTTCGCCGACACAGACAGTCTCTTCGATACGGACAATTCGCATCGCGACTCGCCACGGGGCGAGTCGCGCACTTCGACAGGACGCTAGCCGATCAGGCCAGCCAGCGCGGCGAGTCGAGGGCCACGCGTTGCTGTTCGAGATGGCGAATATGCTGATCCCAGTAGCCGCTCTCGGCGACGTAAGGGAAGGCTCGGGGAAACGCAGGATCTTCCCATCGCGCCGTCACCCAGGCACTGTGACGAATCAGGCGCAAGGTTCGCAGGGCCTCGATCCAATCGAGCTGGCGGCGGTCGAATTCGCGGGTCATCTCGTAGCCTTCGATGATTTCGGACAGCTGCATCTGCCACTCTTCGGGAAACTGGGCGGTCAGCAGCATCCACAGATCCTGCACCGCCGGCGCCATCAGGCAGTCATCGAAGTCGACCAGAGAGAACTGCTCGTCACGCCCCAGCATATTGCCGAGGTGACAGTCGCCGTGAACGCGCTGCATCGCGCTGTCCGGCCAGGCGTGATCCGCCAGCAGCGGTAGTAGCGAATCGATTACGCGGTCGTAGGTCTTGCGCTGTCGAGCATCGAGCCAGCTCGCCTGGAGAACTCGGCTGCGACTCTCCTCGATCATCGTGTTCGGATCGAGCCGCAGCCGATACCGGAAAGGCTGGCGAGCCCCGACCTCATGGACCCGGCCGATCAGTTCGCCGAGAGCAAAGAGATGCGCCGGGTCTTCGAGCTCCGGGGCCTGGCCGACGACATGCGCGAACAGGGCAAAGCGGAAACCCTCGAAGTGATGCAGCGTCCGACCCGTATCGTCTGCCCAAGGCGCCCCCACCGAGATCGACTCCGCCGCGAGCGCCTGCAGAAATTCATGCTCTTCGAGAATCTGCTCGTCGCTCCAGCGCTCCGGGCGATAGAACTTCACCACCCAGCGGCGGCGGTCGTCGTCGGTCAACGAGTAGACACGATTCTCGTAGCTGTTGAGCGCGAACGGCTCGCCGGGCAACCAGAAGCCGAGCGACTCGACGGCCTCGACGACCCGCTGCGGCGTCAATGTCTCGAACGGATGCAGGGAAACGGCGCTCATACGGACCTCGACTGACGGCGGGATGCATGCGCGCATGCTATCAGATTCGTGCCGAGGGCGTACGCGCGAAGGCCAGCACCGTGACCCGCCGCGCCCCCGCTTCCCGGCAGGCGATCGCCAGCGACTCCAGCGTCGCGCCGGTGGTCATCACGTCATCGACGACCACGACCGCCGGCGGTAACGGCTGGGCCACGGTGAACGCACGCTTCACATTGCGCCGCCGAGAGAGGCGGTCCAGGCCACGCTGGGATGGCGTCTCGCGCCGTCGTTCGGCCTCGATCACCGGCATTTTCAACCGCGCGGCCAGACGCTTCGTCAGCCACGCCGTGTGGTCGAATCCACGCTCCCGGGTCCGCTCGCGGTGACCGGGGACACCGATCACCGCCTCGCCGACATCGGGCGATCGGCTCAGGGTGGCAAGCATGAGTTGAACCAGCACCTCGCCAGCCCTCGCATCCGCCGAGAACTTGTAGCGCTGTATCAGACGAGCCACCCGCGACTCGTAGCGCAGCGGCACCCACGCGGCCTGCTGCGCGGGGGGATGCTTCAAGCATCGCCCACACTGGCGCGGCGCTGACGACGCAGAGGAGAGCATCGGCAGCGGTTCGGCGCAGAGAGAACAAGCGCTCTGGTTCCAGGGCATATCCGCAAAGCACTCGACGCACCAGGGCGAACCGCCAGCGACGGCCGTATGGCAAAAGGCACAGTAACCCGGCAGCGCCCGCTTCAACTGCGCGTTGATCCAGTCCACCAATCCGCGAGCCATTGGCCGCACCACTTCCAGACGCCGCATCATTGGTATTCTCTCGACTGCTCCGCTCTCGATCATCTCAATGATGATGTCGACCGCGGCGGCGAAAACTGAAGCGCCGGCAGCTAGCCACCAGGGTTCGATCGAGCAACGATTGACATCGATGAAGCCGCCAGTACAATGAGCGCGCCTATCGAATTGCGGATGTGGTGGAATTGGTAGACACGCTAGATTTAGGTTCTAGTGCCGAAAGGTGTGGGAGTTCGAGTCTCCCCATCCGCACCAAGCAAGTTTCCTGACTCTCCTCTGAAGTAACGCCAATCCCGAAAAGCCAGCATCCAAGCGGCTTTACCGCCCTGATCGCACTAGATCAATCTGGTTCATCCCATCTCGCGCGGTACATCGATATGTATATCGAAAGTTCGTGTGTACAAGCATGCGCTGGGGAACGCTATGGAGCGCTCGCGGTGCCAGAGGCGACCGAGCCCGCCATACTCTTCCGCTCGAGGAACGATCACTCGTCGAGATGACGTATCCATTGCCGGACGCGCCATCGCTGGAGCCGATTGGCATAGCGTTTGGTGTCCAGCGATACCGGTACCAGAGTGCAGCTATCACCCTCTTTCATATGCAGGCGGAAGCGGCGCTCCGCACCGATCGGGTGATCTTCACTGCCGTAGATGGCGACGACGCGGATATCGAGAAAGTGAAACACAGTATCATCCATCGGGCGATTGCGTTCGAGCTTTACACCGTGGACGCTGCACAAGCGCTTCAGAATGGCCTCGAAAGTCCCGACGTGGCTGTAGCTCCCGGAGAGCATGGGCCCTTGGCTGGACTGCATGCCCTGCCTACGTTCCTCGTGTTCCGCTTCCGACGAGTCCTCGGAATCGGCCTTGTCCTGCCGATGGTCGGCCTCGAAGTCGATCATGTCATTGGTCAACGAACCCTTGCTGGTGTGCAAGGTCACGATGATATGTTCCAGAAAGATCGGCTCGGAGCTCATGTTGCTGATCAGGCAAAGCGAGGTCAGGTCGTTGCCGTGACCACGATTGATAATGATGCGAGGGCGCCGTGTTCGGGCGAAGTTCCGGTAGAGGATCTGGGCGTAAAAGAACCATACAAAGAGCGTCAATATGCTCGTGATGGCGGTAATCGCTTTACTGTGTTCTGACAACCATTCCATGGTCGTGATCGGCTCCTGCCTGCTTGACTCGAGAAGGCGTCAATGTAGGCGAGAACGATGGCGGGCGATATAACTTAGTTTGTGTAACAGAGCACGGACGAGGCCAGGCCTCGGAAATACGAAAGGCGGGCCTCTCGGCCCGCCTTTAACTAACCGCCTGAACCCGGACTTCCTGTCCTATCGTTGCGTCATCCTGACGAAGCGTGGTTCACGGTAATGCTTGAGCCTTGTCATCCCCATCCTGAGTCCGACAGGCTGGCAGTCTTCCGTGACTGCGGATCCAACTCACCTGGTACGTCCTTGAGCCCATCCTTGGGTACGGTGAGTCAGCTAACGGGGATAAAGTTATACAAGAGTTATCTTCGGGTCAAGTTTCCATCAAATTTTTACTGCCTGGAATGACAGTCATGCCGGAATCGCGCGAGAGAGCCGGAAAGAAGAGAGAACCCGCCGAAGGGGATCGAGTATCCGTTGGAGAAGAAAACCGACGGAAGGACGCCGGCTTTCGGGACACCTGCCTACACTTGCGCCATGGAGCTCAATGCCAGAGGCGAAAGAGACCACACAGCACCTCCGCCAGCCACGCGCCAACCCTTCCTGAGCTCCTGAGCCTTGCGACTCGTTCCCTGGCCCATGCCACTAACCAACGCCGAGCGTAAGTCCCTTGGTCACGTCCCTGCAGCAGCCTTCACAGAAAGAATTGGGCAAATGTTAGATCAATACATTACAGACAGCAAAGCGAGGTACAGACTATTGTCCAACAATGAGTAGCATGCAGACCACGCGAACGGCGAAGGCGGACTCTGACAGGCGTGCAGTTCAGGCAGCCGAAGCGCCTGCCCGCCCTCCTATAGCGCCAAACAAATGGGCATATCAATTAATTCTCTTATTACCAAAAACGGAAACTGCGCTATCCTGCGCGCATGACCGTGACGGATGGCATTGACTCATCCATCACCCAATTCTGCTTCAGGGGGGATCTGTTCTCATGGCAAAACGATCGACTTCAACCGCGCCGTGGCGCCGAACCACGCTGGCCTTGGCACTGGGCCTCGCCACGTCTCTGGGCGCGATGACAACGCAGGCCGATACGCTGCGAGTCGGCATGTCGGGCGGCTATTATCCCTTTACCTACGTCGAACAGGATGAGCTCAAGGGCTTCGAGGTCGATCTGATGAATGCGATCGGCGACATCACCGGCGACGATGTCGAATTCGTGACCGCCAGCTTCTCCGGGCTGGCCGGCATGCTGGACTCCAGGCGGATCGATACTATCGCCAACCAGATCACCATCACGCCAGAACGCCAGGAGAAATATCTCTTCAGCGATCCTTACGTCTACGATGGCGCACAGGTCGTGGTTCGCAAAGGTAACGATGCCATCCACGGCGTCGAGGACCTCAAGGGCAAGACGGTCGCGGTCAACCTCGGCTCCAACTACGAGCAGCTGTTGAACGAGCTGCCCTATGCAGACGAGATCGACATCAAGACTTACGACTCCAACATCGAACAGGACGTCGCCCTGGGGCGCGCCGATGCGTTCGTCATGGATCGCGTCAGCGCCACGCAGGTGATCAAGGACAAGCCGTTGCCGCTAGAGCTGGCCGGCCAGCCTTTTTCCAAAATCGAGAACGCTTATCCGTTCCGCGACGACGAAGCCGGCCAGGCACTGCGGGACCGGATCAACGAGGCGCTCGCCCAGTTGCGTGAAAGCGGCAAGTTGAGCGACATTTCGGAGAAATGGTTCGGGACCGACATTACCCAACCGTGATCGACGTTTCGCAACAACGGCCCATGGCGCTGACCGGCACCATGGGCTTTTCCGTTATCTGAGGTCGCCAAGCGCGGAGCGCCACGCACTATGCACGCACTCGATTTCGACTACATGCTGGGCCTGGTGCCCATTCTTCTCGGTTATCTGCCCCTGACTCTCGAGATGGCAGCCGCCGGCATGGCCTGCGCCCTGGTACTGGCCTGCCTGCTCGCCGTCATACGGGTGACTCGTATTCCCGGCCTCAACGCCGTTGCGCTGCTGTTCATCTCGTTCTTTCGCGGCACGCCGCTGCTGGTCCAGCTGTTCCTGTTCTACTACGGACTGCCTCAGGTACTGACCTTCCTGGTGGCGATCAATGGCGTTACCGCCACCATCCTTGGCCTGACGCTCCATTTTTCCGCCTACATGGCGGAGTCCATTCGCGCCGCCATCGTGGGCATCGACCGTAGCCAGACCGAAGCGGCACTCTCCATCGGCATGACACGAGCGCAGCTGATGCGAAGAATCGTGCTGCCGCAGGCGACCCGGATAGCAACGCCGACACTGATGAACTACTTCATCGACATGATCAAGTCGACATCGCTGGCGTTCACACTCGGTGTCACCGAGCTGATGGGGGCGACCCAGAAGGAAGCCGCCGGGAGCTTTCTCTACTTCGAGGCCTTCCTGGTGGTCGCGGTGATTTACTGGATCGTGGTCGAGGCACTCTCCTGGGTGCAAAAATGGCTGGAACAACGACTCAACCGGGCGTATCAGCGATGATCGAACTCAAGGGCATTCGCAAGCAATTCGGCGACCATGTCGTCTTCGACGACATCGATCTCACCCTCGAGCGCGGCGAGATCATCGTGATCGTCGGACCCTCCGGGACCGGCAAGTCCACCCTGCTGCGCTGCATCAACTTTCTCGAGACGCCCGATGCCGGCCATCTGACCGTTGGCGATCTCAGCCTCGACGCGACCCGCGCGACCCGTGAACAGATCCTCGCGCTGAGACGACGCACGGCGTTCGTGTTCCAGAACTATGCGCTGTTCGCCAACAAGACCGCGCTGCAGAACATCGCCGAGGGCATGATCGTGGTCGACGGCATGCCCAAGGCCAAGGCCTACGCCAGAGCCCGCGAGATTCTCGAGCGCATCGGCCTGGCCGACAAGGCCGATGCCTACCCCGCCTCGCTTTCCGGAGGCCAGCAGCAGCGCGTGGGCATCGGCCGGGCGATGGCGGCCAACGCCGACGTGATCCTGTTCGACGAGCCGACATCCGCGCTGGACCCGCAATGGGCGGAGGAAGTGCTCGGCCTGATGAAGCAGCTCGCGGCGGAACATCAGACCATGATCGTCGTCACTCACGAGATGCAGTTCGCCCGCGAGGTCGCCGATCGCGTGGTATTCATGGACCAGGGCCGCATCATCGAGCAGGCCCCGCCGGCGGAGCTGTTCAGCCAGCCCAAGGACGAGCGCACGCAACGGTTTCTGCGCAAGATCCTGGCGGCGAACGTCGTCTGATCGACGCTCGCCGCCAGCGGGATCAGCGCGATGAAGGCGGTCTTGAAAACCTTGGCGCGCTGCTGGCAGAAAATCGTCGGGAGCGATTTTCGACGCCGCCTAGCGGCGTCCCGAAGGGAGCCTGCCAGGGATGGCAAGCTCAAAGAAGCGCTCCACCACGTCGTCTCTCACGGGCGGCGTCAGGCAGGAGACGATCACGAACAGCGGCAGGTTGATCATCAAACCCCAGAACCCGGCGTGAATGCCGAGCGGATTGGGCCAGATCAGCGTGAACGCCAGCGTCACGCTGAACCCGCTCACGATCCCAGCCAGCACACCCCTCCGTGACGCGCGGGTCCACAGGAACATGCCGATGAATGCCGGCAACACTTGCGTCGCGAACCCCAGTCCCACCAGCAGGATCATGATCAGATTGCTCGGCTCGCTGATCGCCACCGGTGCCACGATCAACGCCATCACCGGAATCAGCAAGCGACGAGCGAGGCGCGCGGTGGCCGCATCGCCGAGGCGAAACAGCGGCTGAGCGATATCCTTGGCATAGGCCATCGACACCGAATGCAGAAACGGCTCGCAGGATGACATGGCAGCGGCCAGCGTTCCCGCTCCCAGCAGGCCCACCAGCCAGCTCGGCAGGTTCTGCAGCGCAAATTCGAGTGCCACGGTATCGGCCCGGCCCAGATTGGGGAGCGCGGTGATGCCGATGAAGCCCACCACCACCATCGGCAGCACGACAATATAATAGGTCGGCAGCCAGGTCGCGCTGCGCCGGATCGTGTCGGCCGAACGCGCGCTCATCCACTGGCTCCAGACCGGCGGCATGAACGAGAGCATCGAGACGATGATCGACGTGGTCCAGAACGCGAAGCTCATCTTGCCATCGGCCCCCGGCAGGGTCAGAAACGCCGGCCGTTCGGCAGCCAGGCGCTCGAAGACACCCGCGAACCCCATCTCGCCGGTAGCGTGATGAGCCGCCCACAGCCCGACCGTCCAGGCCACGACCAGCATCAGGATGCCCTGAAAGGCGTTGGTCAGGCCGATGGCCCGTTGACCGCTGACATAGAGATAGATCGCGATGACGCTAAGAATCACGATCACGCCGGCCCAGACCGGGATCCGCCCGCCGCTCATCACCGACAGAATGTAGGCGGACCCCATCGTCTGGAGTACCGCATAGGCCAGCGAGCCGATCGACATCACCAGCGCCGCCAGCCCGCCGAGCAGCGGACTCTGGTAGCGGTCGGCAATAGCCGCGCCCTGGGTGACATGTCCGAAGCGCTGGCCGAAGGCCCACACCTTGGGGCCGCAATACCATGCCACCAGCGCCAGATAGGAGAGATAGATCACCACGTAGAAGACGGCAACGCCCTTGCTGTAGGCCCAGCCGGGCGCGCCCATGAAGGTGTAGGCGCTGATGCTGCCCGCCGCGATCAGCAGATAGAGCGTTATCGGCCCCATGCTTCGCCCGGCAACGCCCCACTCCTCCAGGCTATCCATCAGGTGCCCGCCACGTGCGCGCAACCCGATGAACAGCGCAACGCCGATGTACCCCAGGGTGATCCACAGCGGCAACAGACTAGTCGTCATGAGAAGACACCCGCAGCCAGCGATTGGCAAGGAGCATGACCAGCCAGCACCCCAGCACGATCACGTAGGTCCATACCGCGAGCCACGGCAGCCCCAGCCATAGCCGCGGCTGGTTGAACCAGCCGATCACCGGCCACAGTCCCAGAGCGATCAGCGCCACGAACGCCAGAGTCAGGATCCATCCCTTACCCGAACGTGGGCGGACGACATAATGTTTCATCGATGTGTCTAGCCTTTGCAAAGTCTGGCCTGTGAAGAATCTGGCCTTTGAAGAACCTAGTCGTTGAAAGAGTCTCGTCTTTGGAGCGTCTCACCTTTGGAACGTCTCGTCTTCGAGGAGACTCGTCCTTGAAGTGTCTGGCGCCGCAAGCCCAAAGCGCCATAGAATCATACCGCATCGGGCATTGACGCCCGCCCGCCGTATCGTGAAGCCATTTTCTCTTCTAGGCTAGTAGCCGCTCAATCATAGGGAACGGCATGAAAAGGATTCACTTCAGCCTGCGCGAGTGGCTGCAACATACTGCATCGGCAGGCTATGTCGCCAAGGGAATCATCTACCTGACGATCGGTTGGTTGGCGCTACTGACCACGATAGGGCTTGGCGGCAGCGAAAGCGGCGCTTCGGACGTCATTCGCAAAATCGCGCTGTGGCCGTTCGGACGCGTGCTGCTGGCGCTGATGGGTCTGGGGCTCACCGCTTACGTCCTGTGGCGCCTGGCTCAGGCGTTCTGGGATACCGAGCGCAAGGGCAACGACTGGAAAGGCTGGCTTCAGCGGCTGGGGTTCGCGATCAGCGGCGGCCTCTATACCACGCTGGCCTGGCAATGTGCCACGCTGATCTTTCAGAGCCTCTCCCAGTCGCAAAGCAGCGGATCCTCCCAGAACACCGAACGGCTCATGGGTCTCCCGGGCGGCCGCTGGCTGCTGCTGGCCATCGGCCTCGTCTTCGTCGGCGTCGGTTTCCATCAACTGGTGCGCGCCTGGCGACGCGCCTATCGCAAGAACTGGCACCTGCAAAGCCGGCCCAATCCGCCCCTGCCCCTGCTCGAAGCCATCGCCCGGCTCGGTCTGGCGGCCCGCGGTGTCACCTTCCTGCTGATCGGCGGGCTGCTCGCACTAGCTGCGTGGCGTCTCTCGCCCGGCGATGCGCAAGGTCTCGGCGCGGCCCTGGACCTGCTGGCGCATCAGCCCTTCGGCGACTGGCTTCTCGGCGCGGTGGCCGTCGGCCTCATCGCCTATGGCGGCTACTGTTTCATCAATGCCGGCTATCGCCGGGTACGTCATCCGCGGCACTGATCGATTATCACGAAGCATGTGGCTCCGGAACGACCGGTCGGAGATCGAAGACAACTGGGGCCGATAGAGAAAGCCGCCCATGATGGGCGGCTTCCAGAGGCTGGCACCTGATGGCCCCAGAGAACTTTTCCGCTTCTGATACGAGGCGGCTCGGCCGACAATCAGCCCAGCATCAGCGCACCGCCGGCGGCGGCGATGGCGGCGCCGATACCGCGCATCCAGCGGTTGTCGCGCTGCATCAGCCAGCTGCCGGTCAAGCGACCCAGCAGCGTGATACCCACACTGGCGATGACGAAGCCGAGCGCGTAGAGCGCCGCCGACGCGCCCGGTGCGAGCTCGCTGCCGTGGGCGTGGCCGTGCAGCAGGATGAACGCGAAGACCAGCGTTCCGCCCAGCGCGCTGGGGAGCTTGACCAGACTGGCCAGCAACGCCCCTGCCAGCAGAACGCTGGAGGCGATACCGAACTCGACGCCGAGCAGCGGCACGCCACCCCAGGCGAGCCCGGCACCGGCGACCATGCCCAGGGCAATCAGCAGCGGCATGGCACGGCGCAGCGCGGGTGCCTGACGGCAGCTCCACAACCCGACCGCCAGCATGGCGAGCAGATGGTCCAGGCCGGACAGCGGATGCATCAAGCCGGCAAGAAAGCTGCCGCCGTGGGTGTGCGGCAGCGCTCCGGGATGCGCCATGGCCGCCGAAGCAGCCAGCATCGTCACCGGTGCGGCCAGCCAGGCCAGACGCCGAGCAGTGAGAAGGGATGAAGTCATGACGGTTCTCCTTGAATGAAACGGACGCAAACTCAGTTGGCGCTCAGCAACGCCTGATCCTCGATGTCTCTACACGCCTTACCGCGTCGCTCCGGCAACATGCCGCGGTCGAGGATGAAACGGACGATCGTCTCGACACCGACGCCGTCGTGCAGATTGGTGAACACGAAGGGGCGTTCGCCGCGCATCTTCTTGGCGTCGCGCTCCATCACCTCGAGCGACGCATGAACGTAATCGGCGATATCGATCTTGTTGATGATCAACAGATCCGATTTGGTGATACCCGGCCCTCCCTTGCGCGGAATCTTGTCGCCGGCGGAGACATCGATCACGTAAAGCGTCAGGTCCGACAGTTCGGGACTGAACGTGGCGGCCAGATTGTCGCCGCCGGATTCCACCAGCACCAGTTCCAGCGAGGGATGTAGCGAGTGAAGGTCATCGATGGCCGCCAGATTCATCGAGGCGTCCTCGCGAATCGCGGTATGCGGGCAGCCCCCGGTTTCCACGCCGATGATGCGATCTGCGGCCAGGGCATCGTGGCGCAGCAGGAAGTCGGCATCCTCACGGGTGTAGATATCGTTGGTCACCACGGCGATATCGTAGTGTTCGCGCAGCGCCAGACAGAGCTGCTTGAGCAGCGCGGTCTTCCCGGAGCCTACCGGGCCGCCGACACCGACGCGTAAACAGTGCTTCATCTTGTTGCTCTCCTATTCCCTTCACCTTCAACGGCTATCTCGTCCGAAGACGCTGAATGAATCGCGGCATTCGGACGGCGTCTTCGTCAGCTGCGGAACAGCCGTGAATACTGTGTCTCGTGCAGAGCGCTTGCCAGCGCCAGGCCCGGCAGAACCGGACCCAGCTCGGCATCCGATAACCGATTGGCCACCTCGACGGCGCTGGCCAGCTCGGGCCGAAGCCGCTCGATGAGCCGCTGCGCCGCCGTCTGCCCCAATGGCAGCGCCTTGCAGGCAGCCGCCAGCTGGTTTTCCAGCCATGCCCAGGCAAAGCCGAGCTGGGCATCCTCCACGGCAATGCCGCGCCGATGGGCAAGCCAGGCGAACAGCGTGACGTAGGCCGGGCGCTGCGGTAACCAGCCGGAAGCCGGCAACAGATCGAGATCATCCAGCAGGCGGACCAACGCCTGCCCCAGACGCAGATCCTCCTCTGCCAGCTCGGCGGTCTCGCGGTTGGCCTGGAGCCAATCGTTCCAGTACTGCAACGCCTCGTGATCCTCCACCGCCCAGGCGGCCTGAAGCCGGGCCAGCACCGGCAGCTCACATGACGTCAGACCGTCTTCCAGCACGCCGGACAACCACGCGTTCAGGCTCTCTTCGTCGCTCACCCAGTTCAGCTCGAAGGCACTCTCGAGACCTTGTGACCAGGCAAAGGCACCGATCGGCAAGGCCGGGCTGACCAATTGCATCAATCCCATCAGCGCCAGCGGATCACGTTCACGCATCGACTACCACCGCTCAATGCTCATGGTTATGACCATGACGGTGGGCCAGGTGTGGCTGAAGGTCGTAGACCTGCCCATGGCCGTCCGCGGGATCGTGATGGTGACCATGATCGTGCCCATGTCCGTGACCGAGACCCTCGGCGTAGGCGCCCGGCTCGGGATCGAACGGCGCCTTGTGTCGCTCCAGCGTCGCGCCCAGTCTCGCTGCCAGCGCCTCGAGAACGTGGTCTGGCGGGAAGCGTACCCAGCCGCCTTCGTCGTCCTGGCCGATCGCCAGTTGCACGTGCCGGTTACCCAGGTGATAGCAGAGCCGAGCCAGCGCCAGGCCGGACGGGACCGATGCCGTCACGACAGACTCATCGGCGGCCCGGATGGCGACGATCTCGCCGGTTTCGGCGCGCAGCAGCGCCCCATCCCGCAGCACCGGTCCGCGATCCAGAAAAATGCCGATCTCGCGCCCGCCATTGCTGATCGCCTTCAACCGTCCCCGCATTCGCAGTTCGAACGGTAGCGTTACGCTGTCGAGGGCCTCGGCGTCGGATGTCGCCTCCAGCCGTTCAATCAATTTCCACATGTCTGTTCGCCTCATGAAGGCCAATACCGGGCACCCGGAATAACCAGACGATAGATAATCGAAAAAGTGCCCTGGCCGACGGTTGAATATCCCACTCAAAAAAGATGATAACGCTGCGCCAGCGGTAGTTCGGTCGCCGGTTCGCAGGTCAGCAGCTCGCCGTCGGCACGCACTTCGTAGGTCTGCGGATCGACGGTGAGATGCGGGCAGGCATCGTTGAGCTTCATGTCCCTCTTGCGCACGCCCCGTACCTGCCTGACCGCAACGAGCTCGCTCTCCAGCCCCAGCCTTGCCTTGATCCCGGCATCCAGCGCCGCCTGACTGACGAAGCTCAAGCGAGTCGCACTGGCGGCCTTGCCGAAAGCGCCGAACATCGGCCGATAGTGTACCGGTTGCGGTGTCGGAATCGACGCATTGGCATCCCCCATCGGTGCGGCCGCGATCATGCCGCCCTTGATGATCAGCGCCGGCTTCACGCCGAAGAATGCCGGGCTCCACAGCACCAGGTCCGCCAGCTTGCCGACTTCGACGGATCCCACTTCGTGGCCGATGCCATGGGTCAGCGCCGGGTTGATAGTGTATTTGGCAATGTAGCGCCGAGCACGGAAATTGTCTGCGCCCAGCGCTTCGTCTTCCGGCAGCAGGCCACGCTGCACCTTCATCTTGTGGGCGGTCTGCCAGGTGCGGCAGACCACTTCGCCGACCCGCCCCATCGCCTGCGAATCGGACGAAATCATCGAGATCACGCCCATGTCGTGGAGGATGTCCTCGGCGGCGATGGTCTCGCGGCGAATGCGCGAATCGGCGAAGGCCACGTCTTCGGGAATGTTCGGGTCGAGATGGTGGCAAACCATCAGCATGTCGAGATGCTCGTCGATGGTATTGACCGTGTACGGCCGGGTCGGATTGGTCGACGACGGCAGCACGTAGTCCTTCGAGCAGGCGGTGATGATATCGGGCGCATGGCCGCCGCCCGCGCCTTCGGTATGGTAGGTGTGAATACCGCGTTCCTTGAACGCGGCGATCGTGTCCTCGACGAAGCCGGATTCATTGAGCGTATCGGTATGGATCGCCACCTGGACATCGTATCTTTCCGCCACGCTCAGGCAGTTGTCGATCGACGCGGGCGTCGTGCCCCAGTCCTCGTGCAGCTTGAGCCCGATCGCACCGGCGACGATCTGCGCTTCCAAGGCTTCCGGCAGACTGGCGTTGCCCTTGCCGAGCAGGCCGATGTTCATCGGCAGGGTATCGACCGCCTGCAGCATCTTGCCCAGATGCCATTCGCCCGGCGTACAGGTGGTGGCGTTGGTGCCGGTGGCCGGCCCGGTACCGCCGCCGAGCATCGTCGTCACGCCGCTCATCAGGGCCTCTTCCACCTGCTGCGGGCAGATGAAATGGATATGCGCGTCGATACCGCCGGCAGTCAGGATCTTGCCCTCGCCGGCAATGATTTCGGTGCCCGGGCCGATGACGATCTCGACCCCGGGCTGCACGTCGGGGTTGCCGGCCTTGCCGATGGCGGCGATCCGCCCCTTCTGCAGGCCGACATCCGCCTTGACCACGCCCCACCAGTCGAGAATCAACGCGTTGGTGATGACGGTATCCATGACCGAATCGTCATGACGCTGGCTCTGCCCCATGCCATCCCGGATGACCTTGCCGCCGCCGAACTTGACCTCGTCGCCGTAGACAGTGGCGTCGCGTTCGACCTCGATCCACAGTTCGGTATCGCCCAGGCGTACCCGGTCGCCGACGGTCGGGCCGTACATGTCCGCATAGGCTTGTCGGGTAATCTTGACCATCAGTCGGCCCCTCCACTTTTATCGCCTGTGGGCACCTCTCTCGACGAAGACTCTCTTCGCGCGTCCTCGGGGGTGTTAGAAAGCTGCGCGTTAGATAGCAGCGGCCCCATCACCTCGGCACGGAAGCCGTAGACGCGGCGTTCGCCGACGTAGGGCACCAGTGTTACCTCACGGGTCTGTCCCGGCTCGAAGCGGATCGCCGATCCCGCCGGCACGTCGAGGCGGTAGCCCCGGGCCTTGGCGCGATCGAAGGTCAACGCCGGGTTGGTTTCGGCGAAGTGATAGTGGGAGCCCACCTGCACCGGCCGGTCACCGGTGTTGGCCACCGCCAGCGTGAGCGTCTCGAGACCGGCATTGAGCTCGATCTCGCCGTCCTGAATCTGCATTTCACCGGGAATCATCAGCAAACCTCAAACGATGGGGTCGTGAATCGTGACCAGCTTGGTGCCGTCGGGAAAGGTCGCCTCGACCTGCACTTCATGGATCATCTCGGCGACACCGTCCATGACGTCCTCGCGGGTCAGGATCTCGCGGCCATAGCTCATCAGCTCGGCCACGCTGCGTCCGTCACGCGCCCCTTCCAGGATTTCGAAGCTGATCAGCGCCATCGCTTCCGGGTAGTTGAGCTTGAGCCCGCGCGCGCGCCGCCGTTCCGCCAGCTGTGCCGCACTGAACAGCAGCAGTTTGTCTTTGTCTCGGGGTGTCAGTTCCATATCGATGTCCTGTCTGTAAGCTACGAGCTACGAGCTACGAGCTACGGGCATTGCAATGATGCGCCGGCTTCGGGGCAGCGCAGACGACAGTGCTGGGCCGCTTCGACCAGTATCCGTCGCCGTCGGCATGATGACTACGTGTACCAGATTCGCGGCTCGCACGCCTCGCGGCCGACCAGTAGCGGCCTGAGCGCATGCCAGGCAGCACAGCATAAATCCCACGCTTCATTGCGCGAACCGCCGAGATAACGCAGCAGCAGCACGCCATGACGCTGGGTCACGGCCCAGTTCGGGTTTGCCGGCAGCGCGTCTCGCACCGCTTCAACCGCCTGGCGCGGATCCGTCAGGCCGGCCGCCCACAGCGTCGCCTGGACCGTCGCGCCGCCCTGCCCCCAACGCCCCGAAAAGCGCCGGTGCAGCGGGTCCAGCGGTTGCCGCTCGAGCCATAGCGGCCGACCGTCGTGAAGTAATTGAAAGCGCTGCTCGATGCGACCACTCTCGAACGGGAGATGGCTGGCCGGACGCCCCAGCGCCATGATCTCCCACCCCAGGCAGCGCGCATTGCCCGTCAGCGAGATCTCGGTGCGCTGCTCTCCTTTCGAGCCGTCGAAGGCGATCGTCTCCTGGGGCAGCCACTCCAGTGTCCCGCCATCCTCGACCTCGAGCCGGTTGGTCTGGGACCAGACCACGCCGTGACTGTCTGCCCGATAGAGCTTGGTCGCCGCCGGCGTGGTCAGCACGGCATGCGCCGAAGCCTCGACGTTCACGTCGATCTTCAGGGCATCGCCGCTGACCAGCCCCCCCGGCGGATGCAGCAGGTAGACATGGCAAGGATCGGCCAGCCCGGCCCGATACGGCTCCGGATAGAACGGCCGCTGCACCCGCAAGGGGCCGTGATGTCGCGCTCGGGTCAACCGCGTGCGCCTCATTGGCGCCGCGCCGGTGGATGCCGTGCCCATGGTGCGAGCCGCAAACGCGAGCGACAGCGACGCCTCCCAACGTCGGGTCGCATCGAACCGATGCCCCGAATCGGCGGGGGCCGCCTGCCAATGGCGTGAAGGATCTACCGTCATACTGTCAGGTGTCGCTTGATCAGGTCGTCGCTCAGTTCGGCAATATCGCCACCGGCCACCGCCTGCCCACGATCCATGATCATGAACCTGTCGGCATACCGCCGCGCGAAAGGCAGCTTCTGCTCGACCAGCAGCACGGTCAGGCCATCCTCGCGATTGAGACGCCGGATGACTTCGCCGATCTGCGCGACGATGTTGGGCTGAATGCCCTCGCCCGGCTCGTCGAGGATCAACAGCCGCGGGTCGAGCACCAGCGCCCGACCGATGGCCAGTTGCTGCTGTTGACCGCCGGAAAGATCGCCACCGCGACGATGGCGCATCTCGTTGAGCACCGGGAACAGCTCGTAGATACGCTCGGGAATCCGGCGCTGCCTGTCTCTTCTCGCCGGCAGGCCGATGCGCAGATTCTCCTCGACCGATAGGGTGGCAAAGATCTGGCGCCCCTGGGGCACATAGCCGATCCCCATGCCCGCCCGCGCTTCGGGTCGCCGCTTGAGCAGCGCCTCGCCGTCGAAGCGAATCGCCCCGCTGCGCGCCGCCACCTCGCCCATCACGGTCTTGAGCAGCGTCGTCTTGCCGACGCCGTTGCGCCCCATGACGCAGGTACAGCGGCCGGCAGGCACCTCAAGCGACAGATCGCGGAGGATGTGGCTTTCGCCGTAGTACTGATTGAGCTTGTCGACACTCAGCATCAGGCCGCCTCCTCGTCGCCGCCGAGATAGACCTCGATCACCCGCGGATCGCTGGCGACCTCGTCCATGGTTCCTTCCGCCAGCACGCTGCCCTGATGAAGCACCGTGACCTGCCTGGCGATCGAGCGCACGAAGCCCATGTCGTGTTCGACGACCACCACCGACTGCTGGCCGGCGAGCCGCGTCAGCAGCTCGGCGGTGCGGTGCATCTCCGGCTCGGTCATGCCGGCGACGGGCTCGTCCACCAGCAGCAGCCGGGGCCGCTGCATCAGCAGCATGCCGATTTCGAGCCACTGCTTCTGCCCGTGCGACAGCACGCCGGCCAGGCGATGCCGTGCCGAGGTCAGGCCGATGGTCTCGAGCACCTCGTCGATACGCGCCTGGCCTTCCCGGTCGAGCCGGGCCAGCAAGGTCTTCCAGACCCGCCGGTCGCCGGCCATCGCCAGTTCCAGGTTCTCGGTCACGTCGAGTGCTTCGAAGACCGTCGGTTTCTGGAACTTGCGGCCGATTCCCAGATTGGCGATCTGCGGCTCGTCCAGCGTCAGCAGATTGTGGCGGCTGCCGAACCAGACCTGCCCGTGATCCGGCCGGGTCTTGCCGGTGATGATGTCCATCATCGTCGTCTTGCCAGCCCCGTTGGGGCCGATGATGCAGCGCAGCTCGCCGTCATCGATGGTCAGGTTGAGCTGATTGATGGCTTGAAAGCCGTCGAAGCTGACGCTGACGTCCTCCAGGTAGAGAATCGGACCGTGCCGCACGTCCACTGGCGACTGCGCCGGCGCCATGAAGTCGAAAACACGATCCGGACGGGCGAACTCCCGCAACCTGTCGAAGCGAGTGCTATCGATCACGCTCATGCGCTCACCTCCTGTCGATCCTGCTCTTCGCCATCGTGACGCTTCCCGCGCCAGGTCGAGATCACGCCGGCAATGCCCTGCGGCAGCAACATCGTGACCAGCACGAACAGGCCGCCGAGAATGAACAGCCAGGCATCCGGCATTACCCCGGTCAGTACCGTCTTCAGGTAATTGACCACCAGCGCCCCCAGCAGCGCCCCGTAGAGCGTCGCCCGGCCGCCGAGCGCCACCCATACCACCACCTCGATCGAGAACAGCGGCGCGAAGGTGCTCGGATTGATGATGCCGACCTGCGGGACATAAAGGGCGCCGGCCACCCCGGCGATCATCGCCGACACCACGAACAGCGCCAGCTTGACGTGGTCGACCCGGTAGCCGATGAAGCGCACCCGCGCCTCGGCATCGCGGGTCGCCACGCTGACCCGCCCAAGGCGAGACACCGTGATCGCCCGGCACAGCCAGAACGCCAGCAGCACGGCCATGCCGGATGCCACGAACAGCGCCACGGTCATGCCCTCGCTCGCGAGCGAAAAGCCCAGCAGCTCGTAGAAGCGCGTCAGTCCGGTGCTGCCGCCCATGCCCATCTCGTTGCGATTGAACGCCAGCATCAGCGCAAAGGTCAGCGCCTGGGTGATGATCGAGAAGTAGACCCCGGTCACCCGCGAGCGAAACGCCAGCCAGCCGAATACCAGCGCCAGCAAACCCGGTGCCAGCAGAACCGCCAGTGCCGCCACCGGAAAGTAGGTCATGATCGACTGCCAGCCGGGCAGCGGTGAGGTCTGCGCGTTGAGATAGAGCCCCATCGCATAGCCGCCCAGGGCAAAGAAGGCGCCATGCCCCAGGCTGAGGATGCCGAGATAGCCCCAGATGAGATCTACCGCCAGCGCCAGCAGCATGTAGGTGAAATACTTGCCGAGCAGCGATACCGTCGCGTTGCTGACGTGCCAGGCGCTCGATTCCGGCAAGGCGTTCAATACCAGCACCACGAGCATGCCGACGATCAGCACCAGGCTGGTCAGGAGCGTCGAGCGGGACAGGAACGCCTGACGCGACCGATCACGTTCATGCAGTAAGGTTTGGGTCGTCATGAGGTCCGCCCCTTGGGTGCAAAGATGCCCTGCGGGCGCTTCTGGATGAACAGGATCACGCCGACCAGCACGATGATCTTGGCCAGTACCGCGCCGACCCACGGCTGCAGCACCTGATTGATCACGCCTAGCGACATGCCGGCGACCAGCGTTCCCCACAGGTTGCCGACCCCGCCGAAGACCACGACCAGGAAGGAGTCGACGATATAGCCCTGGCCCAGGTTGGGGCCGACGTTGGTCAGCTGTGACAGCGCCACGCCGGCGAGTCCGGCAACACCGGCACCCAGCCCGAACGTCAGCATGTCGACACGGGTGGCACGTACGCCCATGGCGCGGGCCATCGCCCGGTTCTGGGTCACTGCACGCACCTCCAGCCCCAGCCGGGTATAGCGCATCAGCGCCCACAGGCCGGCAAAGACCACCAGGCAGAAGAGCAGCACCGCCAGCCGGTTGAGGGTCAGCGACAGCGCCTCGTTGATCTGCCACGCCCCCTGCAGCCAGTCCGGCGAGGTAACGCGACGATTGAGCGGCGAGAACACGCTGCGCACCAGCTGCTGCAGGATCAGGCTGAGGCCGAAGGTGGCCAGCAGCGTCTCCAGCGGGCGTCCCTTGAGAAAGCGGATTACCGTGCGTTCGATCACCACCCCGAACGCACCGGCGACCAGGAAGCCGCCGGGAATGGCCAGCGCCAGCGCCAGCCCCGGCTGCCCCGGTAGCGCCTGCTGGATCATCCAGGTGGTATAGGCGCCGATCATGATCAGCTCGCCATGGGCCATGTTGATCACGCCCATGACGCCGAAGGTGATCGCCAGGCCGATCGCCGCCAGTACCAGAATCGAACCGGCACTGAGACCGAAGAACAGCGTCTGCGCGCGGTCGTACCAGGCGCGCTTGCTCTCGATGCCGCCAAGGACCGACTGCGCCTCGGCGGCGAGCTCGGAATCACCAGCGGCGATCGGGGTCAACGTATTGCGCACCCGCGTATCGAGATTGCCGCGCAGGGTGTCGAGCGCGTCGATATCGCCCTGCTGGACATCGTAGAGCGCCAGCGCGACATCGAGCTGGCCGCGAACGGACTGACTCTTCTCGTCGTCGCGCATCGCGCGCACGCTATCGGCGTTGTCGGCCGTGACCTCGCCGATCAGACGCCCAGCGGCCGCCAGCCGAGAGGCTTCGTCGCCAGCGCCCAGGGAGAGCGAGGCCAGCAGCCCCTGGATACGGGTACGCAGATCGTTGTTGATCTTGAACGCCTCGACCGTGCGCCGCGTGCCGGTGCCGGCGTCCTCGAACGTGATGGCATCGATGATCGGCCACTCGCGGCCGCTATCATCGGTGATGATGTAGAAACGCTCGCCGCGACGCTCCTTGCCCAGCCGGCCGTCGAGCAGCGCCTGCAGCCAGCGCGTCTTCTGCTCGGCATCGCTCTCGGCAATCGCCTGGGCGGCGTCGCCCTTGTCCTGGAAGCTGCGCGTGTCGAGCGCTTCCAGCAGCGTTCGTGGCTTTTCTTCTGCCTGCGCCTGCGGCTCGCTGGGGGCGGCCGCGGCGGCTTGATTGATGCCCAGACCCCATGCCATCAATAGGCACAGCAGCATGGAATGGGTCAGCAGGCGCGTCAGAAAACGGCCTGTCGAATGTTGAATCTTGGTCATGTTCTTTCCTCGACACCGCCCTTTCGGTGTGGCGTCAGACCCAGGTTCTGCTCGATGCCGCCGACGCCCGCTGGGGCGCCGGCAGCCTGGCTTCATTCGGCGCCCGGGCCGTCTTCGCAGGTCATCGATTCGACGTCGAGCTTGCCGCAGCGCAGCGGTGCTCTCCAGTCGCTGATCAGGTTCTTCGACTCCGGCAGGTAATCCGACCAGGCATCGCCGGCGACGGTCGTCGGGGTCTGCCAGACCACGCTGAACTGCCCGTCGTCCTGGATCTCGCCGATCATCACCGGCTTGGTGATGTGGTGGTTGGGCATCATGGTCGAAGCACCACCCGAGAGGTTGGGCACGGTCACGCCGATGATCGAATCCTTGACCGCGTCGACATCGGTGGTCCCGGCCTTCTCGACTGCCTGGGTCCACATGTTGAAGCCGATGTAATGCGCCTCCATCGGATCGTTGGTCACCGCCTCGTCATTGCCGGTGTAGGCGACCCAGTCGTCGATGAAGTCATAGTTGGCGTCGCTGTCGACGCTCATGAAATAGTTCCACGCTGCCATGTGACCGACCAGCGGTGCGGTATCGATACCGGTCAGCTCCTGCTCGCCCACCGAGAACGCGACGACGGGAATGTCGCCCGCGGAGATGCCCTGGTTGGCGAGTTCGTTGTAGAACGGTACGTTGGCATCGCCGTTGATGGTCGAGACGACGGCGGTCTTCTTGCCCTGGCTGCCGAAATCCTTGACCTGCGAGACGATCGACTGCCAGTCGCTGAAACCGAACGGCGTGTAGTTGATCATGATGTCGTCGCCGGCGACGCCGTTCGCCTTGAGATAGGCTTCGAGGATCTTGTTGGTGGTGCGCGGGTAGACGTAGTCGGTGCCCAGCAGCGCCCAGCGCTCGACGCCCTGGCTCATCAGGTAGTCGACGGCCGGGATCGCCTGCTGATTGGGCGCGGCGCCGGTGTAGAAGATATTCTCCGATGACTCCTCGCCTTCGTACTGCACCGGGTAGAACAGCAGCCCGTTGAGCTCCTCCACCACCGGCAGCACCGCCTTGCGGGATGCGGAGGTCCAGTTGCCGAAGATGACGTCGACGCGATCGTCGCCGGTCAGCATGTCGCGAGCCTGTTCGGCGTAGAGCGACCAGTCCGATGCCGGGTCCATCACCACCGGCTCGAGCTGGCGACCGAGCAGACCGCCAGCGTCGTTCTGCTTGTCGATCAGCATCAGCATTTCGTCCTTGAGCGTCGACTCGCTGATGGCCATGGTGCCGGAGAGCGAATGCAGAATGCCGACACGAATCGGGCCATCGTCCTGCGTCTGTTCCTGGGCAATGGCAGCACTACCGAAACCGGTCAGCCCCAGCGCGATGCTGGAACCGGCAATCAACTTGCGAAGGGAGGTTGTTGTCATTGGGTTCTCCTGGTCATGACCCTTGGTGATCGGCCTGATGATCGTAAATATCCGCGCACCAGACGCGACTATCGATCGAAGAACCTTATGCATTTTTCGTGCCTTGATCGCCGCCCTCGTGATTCTCGCATACAAAAAAGAGCGAAAAGCACGGTAAATTCCGTCAACGAGCCAGAAATTGGTGCAAACGAAATCCCTTGGGCACCGCAAAATTGTCGTTAATGGTGCATTCACTGCCGAAGCTGCACAGTCATTGCACCCTTTTCGAGCAAAAAGATAGCGCCATTACGATTGGCGCTTCATGAGAGTGCATGGGGACATTGGCAGGCCGCCGAGGTCGGCTCGAAAAGTCCTCGAACCGATACGGCGATGAGACACGAAGCGGCGGCGCTCGATGCGCGCCGCATGCCAGGGTCGATGGGCCGGAATCGACGGGGCCGGGAGCGACGAGGCCGGGGTCGACGAGGCCGGGGTCGACGGGGCCGGAACAGCCGGCAGAGACAGAACTAGAACAGATGCCGATCCAGTGCCATCAGCCCTTCCGGGCCGGCAGCGATCTGGCGCTCCAGCGACTCGTTCCGCGGCAACTGGCGCTCCAGGAAGTGCCGCCCCACGATCAGCTTCGCCTGATAGAAGTCTTTCCCGGCCGGGCCGTTTCCGGACAGACCGCGATGCGCCGCGTGGGCGGCCTTGAACCACATCCAGGCATAGAGGGCATGGCCCAGCAGATGCAGATAATCGTGGGCCGCCGCGCCCGCGGCAGCCGGATCCTTCCCGGCGGCCTCGATCAGCGCGGCGCTGACCCGCTCGAGCCTTTCCAGTTCACGCACCGCCGCCTCCCGGAACGGTCGTAGCGGCGACGCCTCGATATCCTCGCCGCCGCCGAGATCTTCCCGCACCCGCTCGGCGAGACGCTTCACGTATGCCCCTTGATTGCGCGTCAACTTGCGCCCGACCAGATCCATCGCCTGGATGCCGTTGGTGCCTTCGTAGATCATCGCGATCCGGGCATCGCGCACGTACTGTTCCGCGCCCCATTCGACGCAGTAGCCATTGCCGCCATAGAGCTGCTGCGCCTCCACCGTGGCCGCGAAGCCGCGATCGGTCAGGAACGCCTTGGCTACCGGGGTCAATAACGCGACCAGATCCGCCGATGCTTCACGCACCTCGTCATCGGGATGGTACTTGGCACGGTCGAGCTCGCTTGCCACGAACGCCGCGAACAGTCGCCCCCCTTCGTTCCAGGCGCGGGCGTCGAGCGCCATGCGGCGCACGTCGGGATGGACGAGAATCGGATCGGCCGCCTGATCCGGTTCGGCAGCGCTGCCGGGCGCCCGGCTCTGGCGCCGCTCGCGGGCGAACGCCATCGCGCCCTGATAGGCCACCTCGCCCAATCCCAGCCCCTGGAGGCCGATCGAAAGCCGCTCATAGTTCATCATGGTGAACATCGTCGCCAGCCCCTGGTGCGGCTCGCCGATCAGAATGCCGCTGGCCGCTTCGAAGTGCATGACACAGGTGGCGCTGCCCTTGATGCCCATCTTGTGTTCGAGGCCGCCACAAACCACCCCGTTGGGCTCGCCGAGCGAGCCGTCCTCCAGCACCTGTCGCTTGGGCACCAGAAACAGCGAGATGCCCTTGGCGCCTGCGGGCGCCTCCGGCAGTTTGGCCAGCACCAGATGGGCGATGTTCTCGGTCAGATCGTGCTCGCCGCCGGTGATCCAGATCTTGCTGCCGGTAATGGCGTAGCCGCCGCTGCCATCGGGCACGGCGCGGGTCTTGATCAGCCCCAGGTCGGTGCCACAGTGCGGCTCGGTCAGGCACATGGTGCCCAGCCACTCGCCGGCGTAGAGCCGCGGCAGATAGAGCGCCTTGGTGGCCTCGTCGGCGTAGGCATCGAGCAGCAGCCCGGCACCGTTGTTGAGCGTCATATAGAGGGCGAAGCTCGCGTTGCTGGCATAGAGCATTTCGTCGAAGGCCTGAGTCAGCAGCTTCGGCAGACCCTGCCCGCCATGGTCGGGATTGCCTCCCAGCCCGCACCAGCCACCTCGGGCCAGTTCGAGAAACGCCTGCTTGAATCCGGCCGGCGTCCGTACCTCGCCGCCTTCGAAACGGCACCCTTCGGCGTCTCCGCGCTGGTTGAGCGGAAACAGTTCGGCCTCGACGAGACGCCCGGCCTCTTCGAGAATGGCATCGGCGAGCTCGGCGTTGAGTTCGGCGGTCGGCGGCATCGACTGCCACGTCTGCTCGGCATGGAACACTTCGTCGCGAACGAAACTCATGTCTTCGAGCGGTGCACGATAATCGGCCATTGGAACTCTCCCGGCGGGCTTCAAACATTCGTTTCAATATGGCCATGACTATAGGTGAGAAGAGCGGCGGCCTTCACTCTGACCTTGGTCTAGGCTTTGCCTGAAAAGTGCCTGCGCTCACCGGCTTCTCTCACCGCATCCGGTTTCCCTCCCGTGCCGAACGCTACCATTGGCGACGTTTTTCACCGTATCAGCGGCAGTAAGCGCGAAGATTCCTTCGGGACGGTTGGAACGACCGACTTGATTCAGGATAATTGGCAACTTGCGTGTTCCCGCGGATACGCCAGACTGAGTGCTCTCCCCCACAGGCCGAGCGCTCTCTGGCACGACGCCCGAACGACGCAAGGGAGCGCAAGGGAATCGTCGCCATTCGCCGTGCGATTGCGACTTGGAATAGACTCATCAAAGAATGGAGACGGCTAGTGGCTCAAGACGCCGACAATCAGCCGGATGCGCCGCAGGAAGGCATACCGGCACCCGAGGGTCCCGCCAATCTCATCGATACCGATTATGTGATTGGCCAGGACAATATCCAGACCAACAAGTTTGGTTTCAATGTCGATCTGCATGGCAAGGTCTTCTCGATCTCGTCGCTGCTGATTCTGTTTTTCGTCATCATCACGTTGGCGCTGCCGGACCAGATGGGTCCGCTGTTCAACGGAGCGAAAGGCTTTCTGACCGACAACCTGAGCTGGCTGTTCTTGTTCGCCGCCAATATTTTCGTGCTGGTTTCCGTCGTGCTGATCTTCACGCCGCTGGGCAAGGTGAGAATCGGTGGCCTGCATGCCAAACCGGATTTCAGCTACGCCGGCTGGTTTGCCATGCTGTTCGCAGCGGGCATGGGTATCGGGCTGATGTTCTACGGCGTCTCCGAACCGATCACGCACTTCGGCACGTCCATTTCCGGTGATTCCTGGGCGCCGCTGGGGGGTGCCGAAGGCGACCAGGCCGCCGCGCAATCCCTGGCCATGGCTGCCACCATCTTCCACTGGGGTCTGCACCCGTGGGGTATCTACGCGGTCGTCGCGCTGTCGCTGGCACTCTTTTCCTTCAACAAGGGCCTGCCGCTGACCATGCGCTCGATCTTCTACCCGATTCTGGGTGAGCGGATCTGGGGCTGGCCGGGCCACGTCATCGATATCCTGGCCGTGTTCGCCACGCTGTTCGGCCTGGCGACCTCTCTGGGTCTCGGTGCTTCCCAGGCCTCTGCCGGCCTCAACTACCTGTTCGGTATTCCCAATACCGACGTGACCATGGTGCTGCTGATCATCGGTATCACGCTGGTTGCGCTGATGTCGGTCATGCTGGGTGTCGACAAGGGCGTTCAGCGTCTGTCGCAGATCAACATGGGCCTGGCCTTCCTGCTGCTGCTGTTCGTGATCATCGTCGGCCCGACGCTGCTGATCGCTACCGGCTTCATCGAGAACATGGGCTCCTACCTCGCGAACCTGCCGGCGCTCTCCAACCCGTTCGGTCGTGACGATACCAACTTCGTCCATGGCTGGACCGCCTTCTACTGGGCCTGGTGGATCTCCTGGTCACCGTTCGTGGGCATGTTCATCGCCCGCGTCAGCCGGGGTCGTACGGTGCGCGAGTTCCTGATCGCCGTGCTGCTGGTGCCCACCGTCGTTTCCGTTCTGTGGATGACGGCCTTCGGTGACACTGCGATCGACCAGCTTGCCAACCAAGGCTTCGAAGGCGTCAAGAATGCCGCGCTGGAGCTGCAGCTGTTCACCATGCTGGGCCAGTTGCCGCTGACGACGATCACCTCGTTCGTTGGCATCATTCTGGTCATGGTGTTCTTCATCACCTCTTCCGACTCCGGCTCGCTGGTCATCGACTCGATCACCGCTGGCGGTAAGGTCGACGCACCGAAGCCGCAGCGCGTGTTCTGGGCCTTGATCGAAGGTGCCATTGCCATCGCGCTACTGCTGGGCGGTGGATTGACGGCACTGCAGGCCGCAGTGATCGCTACTGGCCTGCCGTTCACCATCGTCCTGCTGGCCGCGTGCTATGCGATCATCCAGGGGCTGCGTTCCGAACCCCGCGGCTGATGGCATCGTAGACGGTGGATCCAAAAAAGCGGGCGGCTCATGGAGCCGCCCGCTTTTCGTTGAAGTCCTCGATATTCCCTTCCCGGCTCGTGCCGGCTTACCGCCACAGCGCGCTGACCGGCGTGTTCCAATCGTAGTGATAGAGAATCTGGGCCTGCAGCAGTTCTGCCGTAGCCAGTGAGTCGACCAGGGCGTGATGGCCGGTATAAGCGGGAAGATGGTAGCGCTGGCGACTCTCGTGGAGGCGAATCGAGGCCATGGGCCGCCCCGCCCAGCGCCGCAGCCTGGCCCACCAGGGCTGGCGATGGATCCGCGCTTCCAGTGACATGGTGTCGATCATCGGCATCAGCAGACCATCGCCCAGACGCTCGCGAATCGCGGCATCCAGGAAAGTCCGCTCCAACTGACGATAGTGCACCACGGCCAGCCGACCGGCGAGCACCGTCAGCAGCTCGTCGATGATCGATGCAAAATCAGGAGCATCCGCCACTTCTGCATGGGTGATGTGATGAAAGGCGACCGATTCATCGCTCAACTGGCGCCGGGGCGACAGCACCCAGTAGCGGCCGTCCGCGGGGCGGATTCGCGACAGGGTGAACGGAATCACGCCGACGCTGACGATGTCGTGACGACTGCCGTCCAGGCCGGTGGTCTCGAAATCCATGGCCACCAGCGGCGCCTCGCCGATCGGCATGTCGGGGTCCAGCGTACCCTGCGCGAAGAAGCTGGCCAGCCGCGGCACCTGGGTCTGTTGCGCGCGGGCTGCCATGTAGTCGGGCCAGTTCGGCCGAGTGCTTCCTTTCGAGCTCAGGCGCGGCATCAGCGACGACTCCGGGACGAGGCATTGCCGCCCGGCTGGGCAGCACCCTTCGACGCCCCCTGCCTGGACGGCATGGTGTAGCGAAAGGAGAGAAACTTCTGGGCGTTGCTGATCGCTTCGAAGGCATCCTTGAGATGGTGACGCTCACGGCTGTCGATGTTTTCGGGATCGATGCTGTTGTCGGGCTCGGCGCCCTGCTCGATCGCGTCGGCCTGATGGCGAATGCGCACCATCGACATGAATTCGAAGGCGTAGCGAAGGCGCTCGGTGACGCCGTCCGCCAACAGCTTCGTCTGGGCGATATCGTCGAGACGGGCGAAGCTGTTCTGGGCTTTCGAGCCGCAGGCCAGCGCATGGACGCGCACCAGATCCGTCAACGGCGCGGTGCCACGGCGCTTGAGATTGATCGACTTGCGGTGCTCGCCATCCTGCTCCATGACGAACTTGCGGAAGAAGCCCAGCGGCGGCGTCCGGTTCTTGGCGTTGCGCGCCAGCGCCGCGAGAAAGACAGGGCGCTGCGGCGCCAGTTCGGCGATCAGATCCTGCAGCGACTCGACCATGGGCGCCTCGCCATGCACCGGGGCCAGATCGAAGAAGATGGAGCTGTGCAGCAGCCGTTCGCCGTTGGGTTCGTCCATCCACTCGGTGAAATAGCGCTTCCAGACCGCCAGCGGCTGCCGCCAGCGCGGGTTGGTCGCCATCACGTCGCCCTTGCAATAGGCGTAACCGCAGGCGGCAAGGCCATCACAGACGAACTTGGCCAGGGCTTCGAAATAGGCTTCGTGCTGTGCCGGATCGTAGCTGTCGTCGAGCACCAGCGCGTTGTCCTGATCGGCGTTGATGGTCGGCTCTTCCCGCGCCATCGAGCCCAGCACCATGAAGCAGTAGGGAACCGGCGCCGGCCCCAGTTCGGCTTCCGCCAGCTCGAGCAGACGCTGTGTGAACGCCCGGCCGATCGTTGCCAGCGCCCGGCAGACCATCTCCGAATTGGCACCGTCGGCGACCATGCGCACGAACCCCGTGCGAACCTCGGGGGACAGTCTGGCGAGCTGTTCCGGCGTGTTCTGAACGAAGATGTTGTTGACCAGAAACAGGCTGCTGTGGGTCTCGTGACGCACGATATCGGAGAGATGCAGCACGCCGACCGGCTGGCGACGATGCAGCACCGGCAGATGGTGAACCTGGTTGCGCAGCATGCTCAGCATCGCTTCGTAGACCGATTCATCGGACTGGGTCACGATCAACTTCCGCGACATCACCTCGCCCACCGCCGTGTCGGGCGACTTGCCCTCCGCCAGCACGCGGGTGCAGAAATCGCGATCGGTGAGAATGCCGTTGAGCTGCCAGTATCGGCCGTCCCGCCCGGTGAACGTATAGGCGGACTGCGTCTCGGTGACATCCACCACCAGCACGCAGGTCGCGTTGGCGTCGCGCATCTGCTGCGCAGCCTGCTGCAGCGAAGTGCTGGCCTCGACCATTTCCGGCTGGCGCGTGATCAGCTTGCGCACTCGCGTGGTCATCAGGCCGCTGTCGTCGCGCTGCTGTTCGACCGTCACCTTGAGTCGCTGGCCGCCGGTCTCCACGAATTCGGAGAAGTCGTCGTCTTCCTCGCAGACTGCTTCGAAGACATCGCCGGGGATGAAATAGATCAGCGTGTCCTCGATCGCGCTGACCGGATAGCGCACCCGGCGATTGCTGCGCAGCAGGTCCGCATAGCCGAAGATATCGCCCTCGCTCAGGCGGTTGAACAGCCGACCACTGCGCTGATACATCTCGACCGCGCCGCTGCGGATGTACCACAGGGATTCGATCGGCTGATCCTTGACCAGCAGCTCGCTGCCGGCCTGGAAGTAGCGAATCTCGACCTCGCCGGCAATGCGATCGAGCAACGCATCGGGGAGATTATCGAACGGCGCGAACTGCGCCATATGACCTCGGATATCCAGCTGCTCAACGTTCATGCGTCCCTCCCCGTCGCGAAGGCTTATTGTCGAAGGGCCGGGAGATGGCGTCAACGACGGCTTGTCTTCTATCCGCTTGATACCCCGGCGAAAACCGCCGAAATCGCTATCGGCATGACGGGCGCCAAGAACCGGTCAGCCACACTCGCGCGCGAGCCTACGCAGCCGATCGCAGGCGATTTCGAAGATCCCCTGGGTCGAGACATCGGTCATGCCGCCGACATGCGGCGTCGCGATCACGTTCTGGGCGAATATCGGGTCCGCGGGATCGGCCGGCTCTTCCCAGAACACGTCGAGCCCGGCGCCACCCAGCCGGCCCGAACGCAGCGCCTGCAACAGCGCGTCCCGCTCGACCAGCCCGCCGCGCCCCAGGTTGATCAGAAAGCTGCCCGGCTTGAAGGTCGCCAAGGAAGTCGCATCGATCAGGTGATGGGTTTGCGGGGTATCCGGCAGTGTCAAGACGACAAAATCCGCGCGCGCCAGCAGCGTCGGCAGTTCTTCCAGCGTGCCCAACCAGGCAAGACCGTGCCGTTCGGCGACAGCGGGATCGGCGTGGCGCTTGATCCCCAGCAGGGTCATGTCGAAAGCGTGCAGTCGCCTGGCCAGCGCCTGGCCCAAACCGCCCAGCCCCACGATTCCCGCTGTCTTGCCCTTGAGCCCCATCCCGATCGGCCCGCCCAATTGGCGGTCGGCCAGAAACTCGGGAATTCGCTTCGCCTGTCGGGCCAGCCCCAGCATCATCCAGATGCCCAGCTCCGCCACGGAATCGGCGTTGCCCGAGATATCCGTCGGCACATTGGCGACCTCGATGCCCCGCGCCTCGGCCGCCTGCCGGTCCACGCCCTCCAGTCCGGCACCGATCTGCTGTATCAGCTTGAGGCGGTCGGCCGTCGCCAGCAGCGGCGCATCCACGCGGCTCATGGTCGGAATCAGCGCATCGAAACCCGCCAGGGTCTTCAACTCGTATCCGCCGGCCGCCACGAACTCGACATCGGGCAGGGCCTGCCGGAACTTGGCGAGAATGCCGCCCCAGGCATCCTCCTCGGCTGCAAATAGTACGCGCACGGGCACCCTCTCATCGTGAATCGGAGAAAAATACCATGCCGGGTAACGGGTTCGGAGTAAATGGCAGGGCCAGCGCTCGTCAGGCGCTATCGGCCTTCGACAACGGCGTGGGATGCTTGCCTTCGATCCAGCCGAGACTGCCGCTGTCGCTCGGCTGGAACCAGTCGAAACGAGCCGCCAATTCAACCACGCTGCCGATAACGATCAATGTCGGCGGCCGTGGCTGATACTGGTCGAGGTTCGAGGGCAAGCGCTGGAGCGTGCCCAGATGCACACGCTGATTGGCCGTCGTGCCCTGCTCGACCAGCGCCATCGGCGTGGCGGCATCGAGCCCGTGCGCCACCAGCCGCTCGCGAATGAGATCCAGCGCTCCCAGCCCCATGTAGAAGACCAGCGTCTGGCCGCCGCGGGCCAGTGCCGGCCAGTCGAGGTCGCAGCTGCCGTTCTTGAGATGACCGGTGACGAAGCTCACCGACTGGGCGTGATCGCGATGGGTCAACGGTATCCCGGCGTAGGCCGCGCAACCGGACGCCGCGGTGATCCCCGGTACCACGTCGAAATCGACGCCGGCTTCGACCAGCGTCTCGAGCTCTTCGCCACCGCGACCGAAGATGAACGGATCGCCCCCCTTCAAACGAACCACCCGGTTACCCGCTTTCGCCCAATCGACCAGCGCCTGATTGATCCCCTCCTGCGGCACGCTGTGCCGGGAGCGCGCCTTGCCGACATAGAAGCGTTTGGCCTCGGGATTAGCCAGCGCCAGGATTTCCTGACTGACCAGCCGATCGTGAATCAGCACATCCGCGCGCTGCAACTGCTTGAGCGCCTTCAGCGTCAGCAGTTCCGGATCGCCCGGCCCGGCGCCGACCAACGAGACATGTCCCCGCTGCCAGTGCGTGCCGGAAGGTGCCGCCGCGTCCTGAACGGTCACTCTCGGCGGCAGCCGGACGCTGCATAGCGCCGGATGCGACGGCACGAAAACGGCCACGCCTGCCTGGCGGGCCAGCGTCACCATTCGGCGATCGCGCTCGCCGTCACCACTGGCGACCAGCCATAGCTGACCGGCCGCGGGCACCGGTTCCGCGTCGTCCATCTTCCATCCTTGCGCCTGGCACAGGTGCGCCAAGGCCGGCATCGCCGAAGTGGCGTGCACGGTCACCGCCGGCACCAGCCCGGCGATACGATGCGCCAGTGTCAGCGCTTCGCTACCGCCACCGATGAGATGCACATCGAGACAGGCAGGGTCGTATTGAAGAGTGAGCGAGTCGGTCACGAGTCGGGCCGCTGGTCGGAAAGAAGAACGTGGCGCGCCGGGCTGAAGCGTATCCGGTCGAAGAACGCGCGACTGAAGCACAGGGCTGAAGCATAGCCGGCAACGCCACCCTGGTGGGCGGAGTGTAAGGCTTGGCATTCGCACGACGAAGTAACGGTTTTTTGTAGAGTTATAACCAAACGATCCCTCATAGCCAAATGGCATGAGGGATCGCCTGCGACGGAAATCAGTCGGCGTTGAAGCGAGTGACCCCGCCCATGTACGGCGCCAGCGCCGCGGGTACGTCGATGCCGCCGTCGGCGTTCTGATAGTTTTCCAGCACCGCCAGCAGACAGCGCCCCACCGCCAGGCCCGAGCCATTCAGGGTGTGTACCAGTTGCGGCTTCTTCTGATCCGGGCTGCGGAAACGCGCCTGCATCCGCCGCGCCTGGAAATCCTCGCAGTTGGAAACGGAGGAGATCTCCCGGTAGGTCGCCTGGCTCGGCAGCCACACTTCCAGATCGTAGGTCTTGGTGGCACTGGCGCCCATGTCGCCGGTGCACAGCGTGACCACGCGATACGGCAGTTCCAGTGCCTGCAGAATCGCCTCGGCGTGGCCGCGCATCGCCTCCAGCGCCTCGTAGCTGGTCGCCGGGTCGACCACCTGCACCATCTCGACCTTGTCGAACTGGTGCTGGCGAATCATGCCGCGGGTATCGCGACCGTAGGCGCCGGCCTCGCTGCGGAAGCACGGGGTATGCGCGGTCAGTTTCAATGGCAACGACGCATGATCGAGGATCTCGTCGCGCACGAAATTGGTCAGCGGGACTTCGGCCGTCGGGATCAGGTAGTAGTCGCTGTCGGCGAGCTTGAAAAGATCCTCGCCGAACTTGGGCAACTGGCCGGTGCCCGTCAACGTCTCGGCGTTGACCATGTAAGGCACGTAGCACTCTTCGTAGCCGTGATCCTGGGTCTGCTTGTCGAGCATGAACTGGGCCAGCGCACGGTGCAGGCGAGCGATCGGCCCCCGCATCACGGCGAAACGCGAGCCGGTCAGCTTGGTTGCCATCTCGAAATCGAGATAGCCGAACCGGGCCCCCAGGTCGACATGGTCGCGAACCTCGAAGTCGAATTCGCGTGGCGTTCCCCAGCGATGCAGCTCGACATTGTCGCTCTCGTCGGCTCCCTCGGGAACGTCTTCATGAGGCAGGTTGGGCAGCCCGGCCACCAGATCGTCCCAGGCCTGCTGCACTTCGCCCAGTTCGCGCTTGGCACGGTCGAGATCATCGCCAAGCTGACCCACTTCGGCGAGCAGCGGCTGGATGTCTTCCCCGGCGGCCTTCGCCTTGCCAATCGATTTGGAACGCACGTTACGCTCGTTCTGCAACTGCTCGGTCCGCGTCTGCAGCTCGCGACGCCGGGACTCGAGCGACTCGAGCTGTTCGGTATCGAGAGTGAAGCCCCGCAGGGCCAGGCGTTGGGCGACGAACTGCGGATCGCTACGCAACAGCTTCGGATCGAGCATGACTGAGTTCCGTTAGTTGAAAGCAGAGAATCTTGATCTGGATACGACCAAAAACGCGGCGCAACCCAATGAGAGTCACGACGCCCCGGCCGATTATTCTATGGTCAGCGAAGACCAGCAAAGGCCAGCGAAGAGCGCTCATTGTAAGGAAAACCCCACCCCGGCACCATGCACCACCGGGGATTCGTGTCACAGCGCTGTTTGGCGCGCTAAACTATCCGCCCTCGAGCGCTCCGGCGCCAAGAACCGATAACCTGCCGGATGGAATCCGTCCGGCGACGGCCGCCCGACCGGCCCGACGTGATGGCTTGATGCATGACGATGATTACACGCCTAGATCCGGCCAGTGCCGATCTCACCCTGCCCGAGCGCTATCGCCGGTTTCTTGCCGAGCTGGCCGATGCGGGTTTCCGGGGAGACATCGGTGACGATGCCGCCAACCGTACCGTGCTGGCGACGGACAACTCCATTTACCAGCGCCTGCCGATGGCGGTGCTCTATCCGCGCGATGCTGCCGATCTCGAACTGATCGCCCGCCTGCTCGGACGCGAGGCGCACCGCGACATCGTGCTCGCCCCGCGCGGCGGCGGCACCGGCACCAACGGCCAGTCGCTGACCGACGGGCTGGTAGTGGATGTCTCCCGTTACATGAACCGGATCCTCGAGATCGACGTCGAGAACCGCCGGGTGCGGGTTCAGGCCGGCGTGGTCAAGGATCAGCTCAACGCCGCGCTCAAGCCCCATGGACTGTTCTTCGCCCCGGAGCTTTCCACCTCCAACCGCGCCACGATCGGCGGCATGATCTCCACCGATGCCAGCGGCCAGGGCAGTTGCGAATACGGCAAGACGCGCAACCACGTGCTCGAGCTCGATGTCGTGCTGCCCGGCGGCGAGCGGCTCGAGAGTCGGCCGCTGGACGAGACAGCACTGGCGGCCGCCTGCGAGCGCGACGACCGGATCGGCGAGATCTACCGCGCGGTGAGCGACATAGCGGCCACCGAGCGGGAGCGCATCGCGGCGACCTTCCCGCCGCTCAACCGCTGTCTGACCGGCTACGACCTGGCGCACCTGACCGACGACCAGGGCCACTTCGATCTCAACAGCGTCTTGTGCGGCGCCGAAGGTTCGCTGGCGCTGCTCAACGAGGCGACGCTCAACGTGTTGCCACTGCCCAAACACTCGACCCTGGTCAACGTGCGCTATACCGGCTTCATGGACGCGCTGCGCGATGCCAAGACGCTGATGGCGGAAGGCAACCCGACCTCGATCGAAACCATCGACGACCGGGTACTGCAGCTGGCGATGGAAGATTTCGTCTGGGACAGCGTGGCGGAATTCTTCCCCGCCGTGGCCGATGACGCTGTGCCCGATAACGCCGTGGCCGATGACAATGGCGAGCGCGGGACGCCGATTCGCGGTATCAACCTGGTCGAGTTCAACGACGACGATCCGGCGCGGCTGGCCGAGCGCGTTCAGGCATTCGTCGAGCATCTCGGCTCAGATACCGGCGTCGAACGGCTCGGCTACACCCTGGCCGAGGGCCGCCCGCAGATCGCCCGGGTCTATGCCATGCGCAAGCGTGCGGTGGGCCTGCTCGGCAATGCCAAGGTCGATGCCAAGGGCGAGAAACGTCCGATCCCGTTCGTCGAGGACACCGCGGTGCCGCCGGAGCAATTAGCCGACTACATCGCCGAATTTCGCCAGCTGCTGGATGTCAGGGGGCTCGAATACGGCATGTTCGGCCACGTCGACGCCGGCGTGCTCCATGTGCGCCCCGCCATCGACATGAAGGATCCGGCGCAGGCGCGCCTGATTCGCGAGATTTCCGACGAGGTGGCGGCGCTGACCCAGCGCTACGGCGGGCTGCTGTGGGGTGAACACGGCAAGGGGGTGCGCTCCGAATATACGCCGCGCTTCTTCGGCGAGCTCTACCCCGCGCTGCAACGGGTGAAGGCCGCCTTCGACCCGCACAACCAGTTCAACCCGGGCAAGATCGCGACACCGCTGGCTGAAGGCGAGGCTGGCATCGTTGACGGACACGATCCGGGCCTGCTGGCGATCGATGGGGTAACGACACGCGGAGAGCTGGATCGTCAGATCGATGAGCGGGTCTGGCAGGAGAACGCCAGCGCCGTCTACTGCAACGGCAACGGCGCCTGCTACAACTACGACCCGGCCGATGCCATGTGTCCTTCCTGGAAGGCGACACGTGAGCGCATCCACTCCCCCAAGGGCCGCGCCAGCCTGATGCGCGAATGGCTGCGCCGCCAGGGCAACGCCGGTGTCGACGTGATCGAGGTGAGCCGAGCCCAACGTCGCGGCGGCCTCGGCGCCTGGCTCCTGGCCCAGCCCGGCAAGATCGGGCGGTCGATCGCCCGGCGGCGCGGCGAGGCCGACTTCTCGCACGAGGTTCACGACGCCATGGCCGGGTGTCTGGCGTGCAAGTCCTGCGCCGGCCAGTGTCCGATCAAGGTCGACGTGCCGGATTTCCGCTCGCGCTTCCTGGAGAGCTACCACAGCCGCTATGCGCGCCCGCTGCGCGATTATCTGATCGGCGGGCTCGAGTTCGTCGTGCCGCATCTTCAACCGGTGACGCCGCTCTACAACGCCCTGCTCGACAACCGCCTGGTCGACCGCTTCCTGGCGAAGGGTCTCGGCATCGTCGACAGCCCGAAACTCTCCCGCGCCAGTCTCGGGAAAACGCTCGCCGCCTGGGGCGTCGCCGAAGCCACCCCGCTGACGTTGGGGCGACTCACGGAGGCCCAGAAAAGCCGCAGCGTGGTGCTGGTGCAGGATGCCTTTACCAGCCACTTCGAGTCGCGACTGGTGATGGATGTGGTCGAGTTGCTGGCACGCCTGGATATCCGGATGTTCGTGGCGCCGTTCCAGCCCAACGGCAAGCCGCTGCACGTGCAGGGCTTCCTCGGTCGCTTCGAGCGAGTAGCGGCAAGGCAGGCGGCCAGGCTCCGGACGCTTTCCCGCTTCGGCGTACCGCTGGTGGGCATCGACCCGGCGATGACGCTCACCTACCGTCAGGAATACGTCAAGACGCTGGGGCCGCAGGCGGTGCCGGAGGTACTGCTGCTGCAGGAGTGGCTGCTGTCGCTGGGGCAATCGATTCTGCCGCGAGGCTGGCGCGACGAGGCGACCGGCACCGACCCCGGCTATCGCCTGATGAGCCACTGCACCGAGAAGACCAACGCGCCGGGCAGCCCCAAAGGCTGGCAGCAGCTGTTCGCGCACTTCGGGCTTCAGCTGGATCTGATCGCCACCGGCTGCTGCGGCATGTCCGGCACCTACGGGCACGAAGCGCGCAACCGCGACACCTCGGAAAAAATCTACGATCTTTCCTGGCGCGAACCGGTGGAAGATGACGCCAATGCCGGTCGCCTGCTCGCCACGGGCTACTCCTGTCGCAGCCAGGTCAAGCGGCTCTCCGATCGGACACTGCCGCACCCGTTACAGGCGCTGTTGAAATGGATCAAGATCGCTGGCACGCCCACGTCTCCCTCATACTCATCGACCGCCAGCTTTCGTTAACAAGGAGCCGATCTCATGACCGAAGCGAAACACGTCGTTTGTCCGCACTGCCACGCCGTCAATCGGGTCGCTGGCGCTCGTCTGGCGGACGCTCCCAATTGCGGTCGCTGCCATAACGCCCTGTTCAGCGGCGAGCCGTTGACCCTGGATTCGGCCAATTTCGATCGTTTCGTGTCGCGTAGCGATCTGCCGATTCTGATCGACTTCTGGGCCGACTGGTGCGGCCCCTGCAAGGCGATGGCGCCAGGGTTCGCCCAAGCCGCCAGGGCGTTGTCGCCGAACGTCATCCTGGGCAAGCTGGATACCGAAGCCGCGACGGATATCGCCTCGCGATTCGGTATTCGCAGCATCCCGACGCTGATCCTGTTCCGCGGCGGGCGAGAGATCGCGCGCCAGGCCGGTGCCATGGGCTCCGCGGATATCGTCAACTGGACCCAGCGACAACTCGCCACACCCTGAAGCCTCCTTTGCCTTCGATTCGGCATTGCATCAATGCAATGCCGCCGCTAGTCTGCGCGCCTTTTGCCACCTCCTGGAGAGACTGCCATGGAAAACGCTGCCCTTGCCCTCACCGGCATCGGCCTGCTGGCGCTGATCTGCCAATGGCTTGCCTGGCAGCTCCGGGTGCCCGCCATTCTGCCGCTGCTGATCGCCGGCATCGCCGCTGGCCCGGTGACCGGTATCCTCGATCCCGACGCGGTGCTGGGCGACCTGCTGTTCCCGCTGGTCTCCCTGGCGGTGGCGGTGATCCTGTTCGAGGGCGCCTTGACGCTGGATTTCCGCGAGCTTCGCGGCCATGGCCGCACGGTCAGCCGGCTGGTGACCTGGGGCGCGCTGATCACGGCGCTGATCGCCATCGCCGCCGCGCATCTGGTACTGGGCCTCTCCTGGGAGATGGCCAGCGTGCTGGGGGCGTTACTGGTGGTGACCGGCCCGACAGTAGTATTGCCGCTGCTGCAAACCCTGCGCGCCCGGGAACACGTCAGCCAGATCTTGCGCTGGGAAGGCATCCTGATCGATCCGATCGGCGCCATCGGCGCGGTACTGGTCTACGAGTTCGTCGCCCTGGGGCTCTCCAACGGTGCGGCAGCGCATACCCTGCTGAGCTTCGCCCAGACCGCGGTGATCGGCTTCGGCCTGGGCACGGCCGGTGGCTATCTATGGGGCAGCGTGCTGCGTCACTACTGGCTGCCCCAACGGCTGCACAGCTTCGGCACTCTGATGATCATGCTGACGCTGTTCACCGCATCGAACCTGCTGTTCCACGAGTCGGGCCTGCTGACCGTCACCGTCATGGGGGTATGGATGGCGAACATGCGCGGCGTACCGACCCAGCCGATCCTGGAGTTCAAGGAGACGCTATCGATCCTGCTGATCTCGGGGCTATTCATCCTGCTGGCCGCGCGCCTGAGCCTGGCCCAGTTGAGCCTGCTGTCGTGGGAAGCGTGGGCGTTTCTGGTCATCCTGGTGTGGGTCGCGCGGCCGCTGGCGGTGTGGCTGTGCACCTGGGGCAGCTCGCTCAACTGGCGGGAAAAGGCGCTGCTGGCCTGGCTCTCTCCCCGCGGAATCGTCGCGGCGGCCGTGGCCTCGCTGTTCGCGATTCGCCTCGAGGCGCTGGAGGTTCCCGGCGCCGAGCTGCTGGTGCCGGTCACGTTTCTGGTGATCATCAGCACCGTCGTCGTCCAGAGCCTGTTTTCGCGCCCGCTGGCGAGGCTGCTGAAGGTGAACGCGCCTACCGCATCGGGATTCCTGATCATCGGCGCCAACCCCGTCTCGCGGGCATTCGGCAGCGCGCTTCAGGAAGCCGGTTTCGCGGTGCGGCTGTGCGATCACAACTGGGACGCCATCCAGGAAGCGCGGATGACCAATATCCCGACCTACTACGGCAACCCGCTGTCGGAGCACGCCGCCCAGCATCTGGGGCTGACCGGCATCGGCCACCTGCTGCCGCTGTCGCCCTACCGCGAGCTCAACAATCTGGCCGCGCTGCACTTCGAGCACGTCCTCGGCCACGGCAAGGTCTTCCGGCTGGCGGTGGAGTCCTCCCGTAATGCGCGGCGTCACCATCAACAGGCGCTGGCGCACCTGCCGCTGCTGTTCGACGGCAATACGACATTCACCCGCCTGTCGAGTCTGATCGGCCAGGGCGCCGTGGTTCGCCACGCCAATATCAGCGACAACTTCGATATCGACGATTATCGGCGTATTCATCACGATCGCCTGCTGACGTTGTTCACGCTCTCGACCAGTGGCCGGATCCGTATCGCCACGGCCGAAAAACCGCTCAACCCGAAGGCGGGCGATACGCTGATCAGCCTGATATTCCCGGATTCGCCCGAGTTCTGAATTTCGGGCTCTGAATTTCGGACTCTGAATTTCGGATTCTGGATTTGGGACTCTGGATCATGAGTTCCGACCGGGCCACATAACGACGAACCCCGCTTCCCGAGTCGACGATCGGGAAGCGGGGTTCGTACGTTGCCGCCGTGCGTTCGTTAGCCCGGCGCGGACGTGTGACGCGGTCCGGGCTAAAAGAACATTCGGCGAAGCGCGCTACCGGGTTCTTGCTCGCGCATGAAAGCCTCGCCGACCAGAAAGGCATTGACGTCGAATTCGCGCATGCGCTCGACATCATCCCGGCCATGAATGCCAGACTCGGTGACGACCGTCACGCCTTGGGGGATTCGCTTGAGCAGCTCGAAGGTCGTGTCCAGCGAAGTCTCGAACGTGCGCAGGTCGCGGTTGTTGATTCCCACCAGCGGCAGATCGAGCATCAGCGCCCGTTCGAGTTCGAAGATATCGTGCACCTCGACCAGCACGTCCATGCCCAGTGCCGTCGCCTGCTGGTAGAGATCCTTGAGCTGCTCGTCGCTCAGCGCCGCCACGATCAGCAGGATGCAGTCCGCGCCGATACCCCTGGCTTCCGCCACCTGGTAGCCGTCGATGATGAAGTCCTTGCGAATCACTGGCAGGTCGCAGGCGTTCCGGGCGGCGATCAGGTAATCCTCGTGCCCCTGGAAGTAGTCGGCGTCCGTCAGCACCGAAAGACAGCTGGCACCGGCCGCGGCGTAGTCGGCCGCAATCTCGGCGGGCTGGAAGTCTTCACGGATGACACCCTTGGAGGGCGACGCCTTCTTGATCTCGGCGATGACGGCAGGATCGCCGCCATCGATACAGGCATTGAGCGCCGAGACGAAGCCTCGCGGCGCGCCCTGCGCCGTTGCCCGCTCCAGCCAGGTCTGCTCGCTGGCGACCGCGCGGCGTTCGGCGATCTCCTCGCGCTTGCGTGCCAGGATCTTGGCCAGAATGGTAGGCAGTTCACTATCGGCGGCATCGGTCATCGTGGAGATTCCTGTTGAGCTGGTTCTGATTCAGCAAAGACGCTGGTTCGGCGAAGACGCCGGTTTTGTCGCGAGCGGTCAGTTGGCGAAGACCCGGGTGAAGTCGGAAAGCTCCTTGAGCTTTTCCAGCGGCAGCTTGGAGGCCTGGGCGTCCTGCGCCATCAGCACCCCCTCCTTGAGCGAATCCGCCACACCGGAAGCGAACAGCGCCGCCCCGGCGTTGAGCGCAACGATGTCGCCAGCCACACCCTTGCCGACCAGCGCCTCCTTGACCAGCTTGAGACTGTCTTCGGCGGTCACGACCTTCAGCGGATCGAGGGATTGACGCTCGATGCCCAGCTCCTCGGGCGTGATCGTGTATTCACGAATCTCGCCGTCGCGAAGCTCGGCCACCTGCGTCGGCGCCGCCACGGAGATTTCGTCCAGGCCATCCTCGGCATGAACCACCAGCACATGCCGGCTGCCCAGCTTGCGCAGCGACTCTGCCACCAGCGGCACGAGATACGGTGCATAGACGCCCAGCAACTGGTTGGGCGCCCCTGCCGGATTGGTCAGCGGGCCAAGGATATTGAAGACCGTGCGAACCCCCATCTCGCGCCGCGGGCCGATGGCATGGCGCATCGCCTGGTGATGGCGCGGCGCGAACATGAAGCCGACCCCGACCTCTTCGATGCAGCGCGCGATGGTCGCCGCGTCGAGATCGAGATAGATCCCCGCGACGTCGAACAGATCCGCACTCCCGGCGGAGGACGAGACGCCCCGATTGCCGTGCTTGGCGACGTGACCGCCGGCAGCCGCGACCACGAAGCTCGACGCCGTGGAGACGTTGAAAAGGTTGGCGCCATCGCCACCGGTGCCGACGATGTCGACGATGTTGTCGCAGTCGATCGATACCGGCTGCATCAGTTCGCGCATGACCTGCGCCGCCGCCGTGATCTCGTCGGCGGTCTCCCCCTTCATCGCCAGCCCGATCAGGAAGCCGCCGATCTGGGCCTCGGTCGCTTCACCCGTCATGATCGCCTTCATGACGGCATGGGTATCCTCGTAACTGAGATCCTGACGGCGCATGACCGCGCCGATCGCATCCCGCATTTGCATGTTGGTTCCTCGCCCTTCCCGGCCAGCTGTGTCAGATCAGGCGCGGCGTTTCAAGAAATTGGCCAGCAGTTCATGCCCCTGGCGAGAGAGAATCGACTCCGGATGGAATTGTACGCCTTCGATGTCCAGTGTCTTGTGCTTCAACCCCATGATCAGGCCCGGCGTCGGATCATCGTCATCCACCCAGGCGGTCACTTCCAGACTCTCCGGCAGTGTCTCGGCATCGACCACCAGGGAATGGTAACGCGTCACCTCCAGCGGATCCTCGAGCCCTTCGAAAACCCCTTCACCGCGGTGACGAATGCGAGACGTCTTGCCGTGCATCACCTGTGGCGCGCGGATCACGTCGCCACCATAGACCTGACCGATGGCCTGATGACCGAGACAGACACCCAATATCGGGATCCTGCCGGCGAAATGGCGAATCGCCTCCATCGAGATACCCGCTTCGTTGGGTGTGCACGGCCCGGGCGAGACCACCAGGTGAGTCGGTTCGTGGCGCTCCAGCTCGGCAAGATCCACGTCGTCGTTGCGCACGGTGACGACATCAGCCCCCAACTCGCCCAAGTACTGAACGATGTTGAAGGTGAAGCTATCATAATTGTCGATCATGAGGACTGACATGGAAATAAGCTCCTGATATATCGATTAAATCGACTATTGACTCGAGATTTCACCCGAATGCGACCCAAGTCGATCGCTGCCTCTATGCCGACCTCACGAAGCGAAACGAACACACAAAAAATGCCGCCCCGTGGGCGGCATTCTTTTCAAACGTCAATTGACGGACGTAGGCGTGCCACCCTTGAATTAAAGGCGCCACCACGACTGGTTATGCTTGCGTGTTCGGTTCGCGATCATGGGAAATATAGTGCCGCGTCGTCACGCAGGGTGTCAACGCCGTTATCGCCTGCCTTCCAAAAGGAATCGGGCCAACGCCGTTCAATTCGAGACGCTCTTGATGTGGTGAAGATAGAGCGGGTCGAAGTCCCCCTCCTCTTTCAGGCGCTTCTCCTCCAGTATGGTCACCTTCCCTCGTTTCGCTTCGATCAGACCGTCCGCGCGCAGCGCCTGGAATACGCGATTCATATGGACCGGAGTGATACCTATCGCGTCTGCCAGTTCGGCCTGCGTAATCGGCAGACGGAAAGAGTCATTATCGGCAAACCCTACCGCCTTCAGCCGTACCAATAGCTCGCAGAGCAGGTGAGCTACTCGCGGATAGGCGCCCCGCTGCCCGATATTAAGGATCCAGTCACGGTATATCGATGCATCGACCAGTGTCTCGCGCCAGAAGGCCGCGGTAAGACGGGGAGAACGTTCGCAGGCCTGCTTCAAGGCGTTATGCTGGATGAATCCGACCATGCTGGTACTGATCGATGCGATGCTCATGTCCATGACCTTGAGATGCAGGCTCTGCAGATCCGGCATGTCTCCAGGAACATGTACCGCCATGATCTGGCGCTTACCGTCCGAGGTCAGCTTGTAGACACAGGTAAATCCTTCCAGCAGCAGGCAGCTTCGAGAAGCATGCTCGCCGATGCGGACGATATCCTGCCCGGGCTTGAGCGACTCCACTTGCACCGGCAGGTCCTGGAGCACTTGCTTCTCATCGTCGGAAAGCCTGAAGATGCTCTCCAGTTTCCGAATCATCAGGTCGTTGGGAGAAAGACGATTGGTAAAATGAACGCCTGATAGCATGGATTCGCACCTTTGCTTCTCAAAGTCAAAGAAATGAAGCTGCTGCCTCAGTATCTCTGTTCATGTGATTAAAACGCCTGTCTCGTCCATGAAGTGTGGTTCACGCTTCGGGAGCTGGCTACTCGTCGACGCCATTTCCGTCGAGGCGTGTCAACAGTTCGTCGATATCGGGAAAGATGGGTTCGATCGCTAGCTGGCCAGACCTCAAGGGGCCCAGGCGGATACAGAGAAACTGCCAGAAGACCAGCCCGTAGCGGCTCATGTAATGGCCGACTCGGGATTGCAGGGGAACGCCCTCCCCCTTTGCGAGCCGCTGAGCCAGAAAAGGAATGATCACGTCCTGGAGACGTTCGAAAGCCTTCATATCGGTCGAGGCTTCTGCCGTCAGGCCGGGCAAGGCCGGCACCAAAGCCTCCCAACGTTGCCGTGACGAACCTGCCGGCCTGATCGCGACGTCGAAAACGAACTCCTGCATACGGCCCCTCGCAATGCGCTTGGCTACTCAAGGTCAACCGCTGGCTCATCGCGGCGAATCACTGCATTGTGTGAGTCGCTCGACGTGGCAAAGAGAGAAGTACCTGCAGATAATTAGGCTAATTCATCGCCGTAACCGAGCCTGGCAGGCCACTGCATTGCGTAGTGCCAGCGCTATCGCTCGAACGCGTTCCAGCCGGATGCTCCGGCTCGATGGAATGATGACAAGGACAGATGTTCGGATACGAAAAAGCCGCTTCGGCATATCAAGCTCGAAGCGGCTAATTCGAGAGGAATTCTTGGTGGAGCCTAGCGGGATCGAACCGCTGACCTCAACACTGCCAGTGTTGCGCTCTCCCAGCTGAGCTAAGGCCCCAAATGATTACTGCCCCGAAGGACGCGACGCACTATAAAAGCTCGACAGATCAAGGTCAACCCCTGATAGACAACGCATAAGCAAATTCATTGTCGAACAGACCGATCGGAGCGATTTCCCAAGTACAAATCTCGATATCGAACAGGAAGTATTTGGTCCGATAACATGTCACACTACGTAACAGAGGAACGGGAAACGACTCGCGGCAACGGCGCCGGTTTCACGATTTGCTCATACTCTTTTTCGTAACAAAGCCAACATCGGCTTTCCGTAAAGAAGCCAACATCGGCGCGTATCGACCCGATAAAGGCCCAGGGCGCTCCATCGCGTCGATTGCTGCACATTTGCCACAGGCAGGTTTCAAGGACAGCAGGAATCCAGGAGTTATCTTGATCAAGGTATTGGTAGCCGACGATCACCATCTGGTGCGCACGAGTATCGCTCGCGTATTGGACAGCGAGCCCGACATCGAGGTCATTGCCGAAGCCGACAGCGGGGAGGCTGCATGGCAAGGCTGCCGGGATCATTTGCCGGACATCGCGATGATCGACATCCGCATGCCGGGAATCGGGGGCCTGGAAACCATCCTGAAGCTTCTCAAGGCGCCATCCGGCATTCGAATCGTTGCGCTGACGGGACAGGTTGACGAGGGAACGGCGCAACGCCTGATCAATGCCGGCGTGGCGGGGTTCATCAGCAAGGGGACCGAGCTGGATCTGATGATCGACGCGGTACGCCGAATAGCGGATGGCGAGCGCTTCATCAGCGCCGACATTGCCCAACGCGTCGTGCTGGCCCGAAGCGAAGGCCGCCACAATCCGTTCGACCAGCTCTCGCACCGGGAACTGCAGATCGCGACGATGATCATCCACTGCTACAAGGTGAGCCGCATTTCGGAGCAGCTCGCGCTCAGTCCGAAGACCGTGAATACCTACCGCTACCGAATCTTCGACAAGTTGCAGGTACAGTCCGATGTCGAGCTGACTCATCTCGGTCTACGGCACGGTTTACTGGGCAGTCTCGAACCTCGGACCTGAACTTCGGCCATGACGCGATGGGCTCGGTGGAAATGTTCGATCCTCGCAGTGCCCGCCCGGGTTTTTGATATACTGCGAGGATGAGTGAATCCTCGATCGATACCCCATCGCGCTTCGACGCCAAGCATTTCCTGAAGTCGGTCTCGGAGTCCCCGGGCGTGTACCGCATGCTCGACGAGCAGGCCAACGTGCTCTACGTCGGCAAGGCCAAGCGACTCAAGCCACGACTGGCCAGCTACTTCCGTGGCGCACTGAACGCCAAGACCCAGGCGCTGGTCGCCCGGATTCATGACATTCAAGTCACGATTACCCGTAGCGAAACCGAAGCGCTGCTGCTCGAGCAGACCTTGATCAAGGAGTTGCGGCCCCCTTACAACATCCTGCTTCGCGACGACAAATCGTACCCCTATGTCTTCGTCACCGATCGGCACCCTTACCCCGCGCTCGAGTTCAAGCGTGTTCGGCAGAAGCGTCGCGACGGCCGTTACCTGGGCCCCTACCCCAGCTCCACCGCGGTGCGCGAGAGCCTTTCGCTGATGCAGAAGATCTTTCGCATCCGCAACTGCGAAGACAGCGTGTTCGCCCATCGCCAGCGACCCTGCCTGCAGTACCAGATCAAGCGCTGCAGCGCGCCCTGCGTCGACTACATCAGCGAAGCCGACTACCGCCAGGATGTAGAGCACGCCGTGATGTGCCTCGAGGGGCGCAGCGAGCAGGTCACGCAGCAGTTGACTGCCAGCATGGAGCGCGCGAGCGATTCCCTCGATTTCGAGGAAGCCGCCCGGCTGCGGGATCAGGTTCAGCAACTGCGGAGACTGCAGGAGAAGCAGTACGTCGACAACACCGATGGCGACGCCGATGTCTTTGCGCTGGCGGAGCAACCGGGCGGGTTGTGCATCAGCGTACTGGCCATTCGTCAGGGGCGCATGCTGGGCGCGCGGCACCATCAACCCGATAACGGTCTGGATCTTGGCGCCAGCGAACTGCTGAGCGAGTTCGTCAGCCAGTTCTATCTCGGCCAGTCCAAGGAGATCCCGCTCGAGATCATCGCTTCGCATCCGATGACGGACAGCGAACTCCTCCAGTCGGCATTGAGCGAGCACGCCGGCCGCCGGGTCCGGGTGACGTCGCAAGTCCGCGGCCATCGTGCCCAGTGGCGTCGACTGGCGATCACCAACGCCGAGCAGCATCTGGCCACCCAGCTCGCCAACCGCAGCCAGCTGGGCAAGCGCTTCGAATCTCTGCGAGCAGCCCTGGACATGCCGACGGCGCCCGCGCGGCTGGAGTGTTTCGATATCAGCCACAGCCATGGCGAAGCAACAGTGGCTTCCTGCGTCGTGTTCGACCAGAACGGCCCGGCCAAGTCCGACTATCGGCGCTTCAATATCGAGGGCGTGGCCGCCGGTGACGATTACGCGGCCATGCGACAGGCGCTGACCCGCCGTTTCAAACGGCTGCAGAAAGGCGAAGGCAAACTGCCCGACATCCTGATCGTCGATGGCGGCAAGGGCCAGTTGAACATGGCCCGGGAGGTTCTGGTCGAGCTGGAAGTCGTCGGCGTGGCGCTGATCGGCGTCGCCAAGGGCACGACACGAAAGGCCGGCCTGGAGACGCTGTTCATCGAAACCGTGGACCGCACGCTGAATCTCGATACCAGCTCGCCGGCACTGCATTTGATCCAGCATATACGCGACGAAGCCCATCGCTTCGCGATCACCGGTCACCGCCAGCGCCGCGACAAGCAGCGTCGAACGTCTTCGCTGCAGGATATACCCGGCGTCGGGCCGAAACGTCGCCGAGAACTGTTACGCTTCTTCGGTGGTCTGCAGGGCGTGCGCAAGGCAACCAGAGACGATCTTTCGCGCGTTCCCGGGATCAATGAACAGATGGCGGCTACCATTCATCAGGCGCTCCATGGATGAGCGCAAGCAGCAGGCGTAAAATGGCCGATTCCCAACCCCCAGTAAGGACGCTAGCGGCACGATGAACATTCCCAACATGCTCACTCTGGCAAGAATCGTGTTCATCCCGCTCATGGTGGTGCTGTTCTATCTCCCCTACGCCTGGAGCCTTCCGCTGACCGCAGCGCTTTTCGGGCTGGCCGCGATTACCGACTGGCTGGATGGCTACCTGGCCAGACGCTGGAACCAGAGCACTCCCTTCGGCGCCTTTCTCGATCCCGTGGCGGACAAGGTCATGGTCGCCGTCGCCCTGGCCCTATTGATAGAGCGCTACGAGGCGATCTGGCTGACGCTTCCCGCCCTGGTCATCATCGGGCGCGAGATCGTGATCTCCGCGCTGCGCGAATGGATGGCCGAGATAGGCCAGCGCAAGCGCGTTGCCGTCTCCTGGATCGGCAAGTCCAAGACGACGTTGCAGATGATCTCCCTGCTGCTGCTGCTGGGCTTTCCTCCCGGTTCTCCGATCGCCGATCTCGCCATCGTTCTGCTCTACGCCGCGGCCGGCCTGACACTGTGGTCGATGATCCAGTATCTCAAGGCAGCCTGGCCGGAATTGACTCGCTCGCTGTGACTAAAAATTGCCATAAGCGTTTGACACTTACGAAGTTATCCTTATAATGCGACGGCGTGTTCAGCGGGAATAGCTCAGTGGTAGAGCATCGCCTTGCCAAGGCGAGGGTCGGGAGTTCGAATCTCCTTTCCCGCTCCAAAACACGATTTTCGATCCTACTGAATTGACGCAGGTTTTACTGGCCAGACCAGTCCGAGCGGCAGTCCTTGGTAAATCGATAAAAGGCTGGATGGCAGAGTGGTTATGCAGCGGACTGCAACTCCGTGTACGCCGGTTCGATTCCGACTCCAGCCTCCACTTCTTCTCAGCATCGAATCACGCAGGTTCGATCGCTTCCTTGGTCACCGGCGCCTTGCCTTTCAAAAGGTTACCGGATAGTTTGACCGGACGTCGTTGGCCCGGATGGCGAAATTGGTAGACGCAAGGGACTTAAAATCCCTCGACCGTTAGGTCGTGTCGGTTCAAGTCCGACTCCGGGCACCATTTTCCTGATCTATTGGCATTTCGCGATTCCCGAATCGATCGCCTTCTCGGGCCAAATACAGGCTGTATGATAATTCTCTTCCGTCTTTCCGGAATGGTGCGTCCTCCAGGCAATATCGCTATCCGACATGACGAAAAGCCGCAATGAGCCAGCGGTTTTCAAGGCAGTCGGTTGAACATTCGATGCAGAATCGGCGAGAAAAAGCGACCCGTCGCACACGAGGATGGTTGCCATGTGCGCCGGGTCGAAGCAGTCGCAGGGAAGCGACACAAAGTGGTAGGCGAATTCGGCCAGAAGACGCCGAAAAACATACCCGGCTACTGGCGCTCATGCGCGCACCAGACCGTTGGATGAATACTCTATCGGCAGATAGCCATGCGACTTTAGCCCGCCCCTTGCATTCGTCTCGAGTCATGCGACCTGCTCGAAAATATGCGACACTCTCGCGCCCTGTGGTCCGCCGGATCACTCGTCTCGCTATTCGGATCCCGCTGCCAAGACATCCTGCCAACTCGACCTCGATGCCATGACTGACCTTCAAACCAATACCACAGCGCCACAGCTCGACCGCACCTTCTCCGTCGCCCCGATGATGGATTGGACGACCCGCGATTACCGCGCGCTGGCGAGATGCCTCACGCGGCGTGCGCTGCTGTACACGGAAATGGTGACTACGGGCGCGATCCTGCACGGCTCGCCGCGAGAGCGTTTTCTGGGCTACAGCGCCGTCGAACATCCGCTGGCGCTGCAACTGGGGGGCAGCGATCCCGGGGAATTGGCCGAATGCGCGGCTATCGCCGAGGCGTGGGGCTACGACGAGGTCAACCTGAACGTGGGCTGTCCCAGCGATCGGGTCCAGAACAACCTCATCGGCGCCTGCCTGATGGGCTATCCCGACAAGGTTGCCGATGCGGTGGCGGCGATGCGTGGCGCGGTATCGATCCCGGTCACGGTGAAGTGTCGTATCGGCATCGACGACCAGGACGAGGATGCCGATCTCGAGCGCTTCATCGAGCGGGTGGCAGCCGCCGGCTGCGATACCTTCATCGTGCATGCCCGCAAGGCCTGGCTGCAGGGGCTCTCCCCCAAGGAGAACCGGGACGTGCCGCCGCTGAACTACGAACGGGTCTATCGCCTCAAGGCCGCCCACCCCGAGCTGCATATTGGCATCAACGGCGGCATCAAGACGCTGGAGGCGTGCCGGGCGCATCTGGAGGCCGGCGTAGATAGCGTGATGGTCGGTCGCGAGGCGTATCAGAACCCCTGGCTGCTGGCCGAAGTCGATAGCCAGCTCTATGGTCAGACGCCGCCAGCATCCAGCCGCCACGACGTGGCACGCGCCTTCCGTCCCTACGTGATCGAGCGGCTCGCCGAGGGCGCCAGGCTCAACCACGTGACCCGGCATCTACTGGGGCTGTTCCAGGGCTGCGCGGGCGGAAGACGCTTCCGTCGTCACCTATCGGAGCATGCCCATCGGGAAGGTGCCGGCATCAGCGTCTACGACGATGCCGTCGGCCTGATAGACGAAAGCCGGCTGGCACAGACGGCCTAGCTGCCGCAGGAAAATGGCCCGCAAGGAACGGACCAAAGACAGGGCACCGCTCGCCGACTTTTCGTACCAACCTAGAAGCCGGTCGTCTCGTAGCGCGACTGGAAATTCTCCACCATGTTCTCGACGTCATCGATTTCCTGATAGCGGGCAACGTGAAGCAGCGCCTCGCCTTCGTTGACCAGTGGCAGGTTGCTCATCCCGATGACGATACCATCGGCACTTGCGACGATCGGCGCTTCATCGTTGCCGAATGGATCGGCGACCACGCCCAGTACCTGCTGCTTGGCGACCCGCACACCCAACCTCACGCGCGGTCTGAAAATGCCGTCGATCGGCGCCCGCGCCCAGCTGGAACCGTTGGCGATCTCGGCCGCCGGCGGCGCCCGTCGCCGGCTGTCTGCCGGCAGCATGCCGATCAGCCGCATGACACGCCGGATCCCTCTGACGCCGGGCGCTATCGCCCACTCATCGAATCTCAGCGCCTCGCCGGCCTCGTAGGTCAGCACCGGCACGCCGCGATTCTGGGCATACTCGCGCAGGCTCCCCTCGCGCAGCTCGGCATTCAGGATCACCGGCACCCCGAACGCCTCGGCCATGGCCTGGGTTTCCCGATTCTGACGCAGCTGGGATCGGATCTGCGGCAGGTTGGTACGGTGAATGGCCCCGGTATGCAGGTCGATGATATGCGTGGCCCGATCGACCATCTCCTCGCGCAGCAGCGCCGCGATTCGTGAACCCAGAGACCCGCTCTCGCTCCCCGGAAAGCAGCGGTTGAGATCGCGCCGATCCGGCAGGTAGCGCGACTGCTGCACGAAGCCGAAGACGTTGACGACCGGAACGGCGATCAGCGTTCCGCGAAGCCTCGACAGGTTCGGCAACTTCAACAGTCGACGGACGATCTCGACACCATTGAGCTCGTCGCCATGAATGGCACTGCAAACCAGCAGCACCGGCCCGGGCTGGCGCCCGTGAACCACTTCGACCGGAATATGCATCGGAGCATGCGTATAGAGCTTGGCGACCGGTACATCGATCTGGCGACGCGTACCGGGCTCGATTCGTTCGCCCGCAAGTGTGAAAGCTTCCTGCGCCATGACAACCCTTGGTAATTGAAGATCTTATGATCGTAAAGCCATCGCACGATCAAGGCGAGTCATGTTGCTGCCCGGCTTCCCGCCCGATAGGCGCGGCCCCTCCCCTCCTCCCCTCGATCCGAAAGCATTCGAAAGCGGATCACGGCTGCGCGAGGCACCGGCAACGAAGAAAGTCAGAACTCGGCATCGTCGGCCGGGCGATGGCGCCAGAGCCAGACGATGTCGCGGCCGAAGGAGAGCAGCAGCAGCGCCGCCGCCAGAAGCGCAAATCCGGTCGCCCACGCCGGCTCGACGAAAGGCAGCAGACAGACCATCAACGTCGCCACCTGCCATACGCAGATCGTCTTGCGGAAATAGCTCTCGGGCAGCGCCCGATTGAGCCAGGGCGAGTACATCCCGGCGATCACGAACGCGTAACGAGCCAGGCCGATGACCAGCACCCACACGCCGACCTTCTCCAACGCGATCAGCGCCATACACAGCACGACGATGAAGAAGGCGTCCAGTTCCATGTCGAAACGGGCACCGAAAGCGCTCGATGAACCAGTGCGGCGCGCCACCCAGCCATCGATACCGTCGAGCGACAGCGCCAGCAAGCAGAGCGAAGCGATACCTTCGGCGTGGCGCTGGATGAAATCCGGATAGACCACCACGCCAGCGACGAACGCAATCAACGCGGCGCGCAGCAACGTGACGCGATTGGCCCAACCCAGGCCATGACGGGCGGCGGGCCAGACCCACAGCACGGCCGTCGCGATCGCCAAGTAAACGCCACCGGCGGTGAACCGCAGGCCCGACGGCGCGGAAAACGCCCACTGCACCCACTCGACCAGCAGCGCCACCAGAGCCAGGCCCGCCGCCATCTCCATCCAGCCCCGGACGGACCGAAATCGCCGTGAAGACGGAGTTGCCCGCATACGTGCCGATGAATGTCGCATCGCCGGTCTCTCCCTGGTTGCCATGATCGCCCCTCCTTCGCCACCTCATCCCGTCCAGGGACGCAGTAGTCAGGCATCGTTACGCACCTCGTACAAGTCTGGATGCACTTTGACCGATTTGCGAGAAACGACTTCCTGTCGGCTTCGTTACCGGAAGCGGACGGTGCCCTATCCGGCTCTGCACCATCCCGCGAAGTTCTGGGTAGAAAGCAGATATCCAACCCGGGTTCGATGACTCCTGCTTGCAGCTCCTTTATTGTACATTACTTGTACAATGCTAAATCGTCATACTCTGCCATACTGCCATTCAGAGCGACAGCAAGCCGGACATCCCGATCTGTATCAAGGAGCGGATATCTCAATGACGACGCCTTACGCCCATGCTTTCTGGTCGCTCGGCGACGGTACCGGCGAAATTCGCCAGGCCGAGCTGAGTGTCAGCGGCGATCTCATGGTAAGAACCTGCTACTCGGCCATCAGCCGTGGCAGCGAAACCTTGGTCTTCAAGGGCCAGGTACCGGTCAGCGAATACCAGCGAATGCGCGCGCCGTTCCAGAGCGGCGAGTTTCCGGGGCCGGTCAAATACGGCTACTCCAACGTCGGCGTCGTCGAGCAGGGAGCCCACGACTGGCACGGCCGATACGTCTACTGCCTGCATCCACACCAGACCCACTACCGCGTGGGTGCCGACGATGTCGTTCCGCTGCCGCCGGACGTGCCTCCCCAACGCGCAATTCTCGGCGCCAACATGGAGACGGCGCTCAACGCCCTGTGGGATGCCGCCCCGGGAATCGGCGACCGAATCAGCGTCGTCGGCGCTGGCGTGGTCGGCGCCCTGGTGGCCTGGCTTTGCGCCCGCCTGCCCGGTGCCCACGTCCAGTTGATCGATATCGACGAGCGCAAGCGTTTCTTGGGGGAGGCGCTGAGCGTCGACTTTCATACCCCGGAAACGGCCGCCGCCGAGCAGGATCTGGTCATCCACGCCAGCGCCTCGGATGGCGGCCTGCAGACCGCCCTCTCGCTGGCCGGGTTCGAGGCGACCGTGCTCGAGATGAGCTGGTACGGCAGTCGCGAAGTGAATCTGCCGCTCGGCGAGGCGTTTCACGCGCGCCGCCTGACGCTGCGGTCGAGCCAGGTCGGCAGCGTTTCCCCGGGGCATCGCCCGCGCTGGGATCACAAGCGGCGGCTCTCGCTCGCCCTGTCGCTGCTCAACCACGACTGCCTGGACGTGCTGATCAGCGGCGAAAGCCACTTCCGGGATCTGCCGGAGACGCTGAAACGCCTGAGCCAGCGCGAAGACGACACGCTATGTCAGCGCATCCGCTACGGCTGACGCCACGTAACGTCAACGAACGCTCGTGAACTCTCCGAGAGCGCCCCGGCAGATACCGCTTCACTGATTCAACAAGGATTTTCCAACAACGGCCGCCTCGACAAGGACACATTCATCAAGGAGCGAAAGGAATGTTCAGCCTGACCGTCCGCGATCACATGATGATCGCTCACAGCTTCCACAGCGAAACCTTCGGCCCGGCACAGAAACTGCACGGCGCGACGTACGTGGTCGATGTCACCTTCAAGCGTCCCGAGCTGGATCATGACGATCTCGTCGTCGACATCGGCCTCGCCAGCGAGACCCTGAAAAGCATTCTCGGCGAGTTCACGTTGAACAATCTCGATGAGATCGACGAGTTCAAAGGTCGCAATACCACCACCGAATTCATGGCCAAGGTCGTTTTCGATCGTCTGGCACACGCCATCCGCGATGGCGCCCTGGGCGATGGCGGCCGCCACCTTACCGCCATGACCGTCACGCTCCATGAATCCCACATCGCCTGGGCAAGTTACGAAGGGGGCCTATGAGCGACTTCACGCTTATCGTTGCCGGCGACCCCGGCCAGCTGACCGGCGGCTACGTCTACGACGCACGAATCGTCGAAGCCCTGCGCACCAGCGGCTGGGAGATCGATGTCGTCGGGCTTGACGGGCGCTTCCCGGAGCCGGATGCCGTCGCCTCCCACGCCCTGGACAGCGCCTTGACCGCCCTGCCCGACGGCAGCCAGGCCGTGATCGACGGACTCGCCATGGGCGGCCTGCCGGCGATCGTCGAGCGTCACGCCTCGCGTCTGGCGATCACGGCACTGGTCCATCATCCGCTCGCCGACGAAACCGGCCTGGGGGCGCCCGAGCAGCAGCGCTTTCGCATCAGCGAAACCCGCGCTCTGGCCGCCGTCGGCCACGTGATCGTCACCAGTGTCTACACCGCCCGCCGTCTGGCCGACTTCGCCGTACCGGCGGAGAAGATCGCCGTCATCGAACCCGGCGTCGAGCTCGGCCAGCTGGCGAGCGGCGACGGCAGCGGAACGCCTCGCCTGCTCTGCATCGCCACGATCACCCCGCGCAAGGGCCAGGATCTGCTGGTCGAGGCGCTGTCGGGCCTCACATCGCTGCCGTGGCAGTGCGATCTGATCGGCGCCCTTGATCGAGCCGACGCCTACGTCGACGAGGTGCGCAAGGCCATCGACGCACATCAGTTGGGCGAGCGCATTCAGCTGCTGGGCTCCCAACCCACCGATCGTCTGACAGAGCATTATCGGCAGGCCGACCTGTTCGTGCTGCCGTCACACTATGAAGGCTACGGCATGGTGATTACCGAAGCCCTCGCCCATGGTCTTCCCGTCGTTACCACCACGGGCGGCGCCCTCGCCCACACGCTGCCGGACGCAGCCGGTATCAAGGTCCCGCCGGGAGACGTGACCGCACTTCGCGACGCGCTGAAACGCATGCTTGAAGAGCCGGAAACCTATCGGCGCTATCAGACAGGTGCGCGGGAGATTCGCGACACGCTCGGCGACTGGAACCGTGCCGCCGAGGCCTTCGGTCAGGCGTTGAAACGCACCAGGGCCGCGGAGGCGACGCACTGATGTCGAAGCCGTCCACGCCCGCCGCCGACGCCCTGTTCAGCGATGCCTTGTTCAGCGATCAATGGCTGACACTGCGCGAGCCCGCCGATCATCTGGCGCGCGACGCCCAGCTCGCCCACGCCGCGGATCGCTGGCTGACGCAGCGCGCCACCCCGGCCCGACCGCTCGAGGCCCGACCGCTCGAGGCTCGGCCATTCGAGACGCGGCCATTCGAGACGCGGCGCACGCTGGTCGATCTGGGGTGCGGCAGCGGTTCGAATCCGCGCTACCTGGCGCCAAGACTTCACGGCGCCCAGCACTGGCGTCTGATCGATCACGATGCAGCACTGCTGGCCCAGGCCCGACTGCGCTGCGAGCCGTTGACCAGCGCCGACGGCCAGCCGATTCACCTGGAGACCCGCAATCTGAGCCTCGCCGATGCCTGGAAGCACGGCCTGCAGGGTGCGGACCTGGTTACCGCCTCGGCGCTGTTCGACCTGCTGACAGCCGCCGATATCGAAGCGCTGGCCGATGCCTGCCGGGCCAACGATTGCGCCGTACTGTTCGCGCTCAGCGTCGACGGCCAGATCCGCTTTCACGACCCCAGCGGCACCCCGCTGTCCAGCGACGACGACCGATTCATGCTGGCGGCACTGCAGGCGCATCAGCAGCGCGACAAGGGCGGCGGTCCCGCCATGGGCACTCAGGCGCCGCGCCATCTCCGCGAGAGCTTCCATCGTCGTGGCTACCACATCCGCGAGGCCACGACGCCCTGGCGTCTCGGGTCGGAATCGCTGGCCCTCGCCGAGGCCCTGCTGGCCGGCTGGCGCACCGCCCTCCACGAGCAACTGCCGCAGCAGCGCAGCCGCGTCGACCGCTGGCACGCCCAGCGGCTGGAGGGGCTGATGCGTGAAAAACTGACGGTGACGGTCGGGCATCGGGACCTGTTCGCCACACCCATCGCGAACGCCGTCCCGGGAGCGCCAGAGTGAACCGTTGGTTATCGCCTGCGCTGCGCCTGGCCGTGACGCTGGCGCTGCTGGGGATGCTCGCCTGGCAACTGGATATCGACCGGTTGCTGGCGCGACTCGGTGACCTGTCGCCGGGCTGGGTTCTGCTGGCCGTGCTGATCGGCCTTCCCCAGGTCGTGCTGTCGGCCTGGCGCTGGCGCATGACGGCTCACCAGGTCGGGATCGCGCTGCCGTGGCCGACCGCCATCCGCGAATACTATCTGGCAACTTTTCTCAATCAGGTCTTGCCGGGCGGGGTAATGGGCGATGCGGCGCGCGCCTGGCGTCACGGCAGCGCCCGTGGACGGCCGGGAGCCCACGCCAGTACGCCATCCGGGGCAGCAATCCGTGCCGTCATCATCGAACGTGCCTCCGGACAGCTCGCGCTGCTGCTGGTCGCGGTCGCCGCCATTCTGCTCTCGCCGGCGCTGCGCGGCGGCATTGCCGGACTGTGGACAGCGCACCGGGAAGCAGGGTCGTGGATCATGCTGGCGATTCTGCTGCTGTGCGCCATCGCCACCCAATGGCTGCGCCATCGGCCCTGGCCCCCCTTGGCAAGATTCGGCCGGGATGCCAGGCGGGCGCTGCTGGCGCTCTCCGTCTGGCCGGCACAGTTGATCGGCTCGCTGCTGATCGTCGCCACCTACGTGGCGGTATTTCTCTGCGCCGCCCAGGCGCTGGGACTGCCGCGATCGGTGACGGAACTGCTGCCGTTGATCCCGCCGCTACTGATGGCGATGGCGATTCCGCTGACCATCGCCGGCTGGGGGTTGCGTGAAGGCGCCGCCGCCGTGATCTGGCCCTTGGCCGGTCTGCCGGCACAGGAAGGCGTGGCGCTGTCGGTGACCTACGGCCTGCTGATTCTCGCCGCCAGCCTGCCGGGCCTGGCCGTGCTGCTATGGGGCCGCCGGTCGAACCGACAGGCCACGCGGTCGGCTCGAACGCCCGCGCGGGGCAAGGCCGCCCCGGGAGGGCATACCGGATGAACTCTCAATCACGTCGCGGCGCGATCGCGCAGATCCAGATCGAACAGCATGTCCTGGCCCAGGCAAAAGTGCCGGCAAGCCGGCCGCAGCGCCCCGTCCAGCGTCTCGATCTCCGGCAGCGTCAACGCCGGGCGGCCGGAGCCGATCAGCAGGGGCGCGACCACGCTGTGCATTCGGTCGAGGCAGTCCGCTTCGAGAAAGCGCGAGATCGTCAGCCCGCCGCCCTCGATCAGGATCCGGCGATGGCCATGTTCGGCCAGCAGCGAGATGACCTGCACGGGATCGATACCCGCCGACCCCGGCGTCACCGACTTGACGCTGACATGATCGGCGCCACCGTGACCGGCAACGCCTTCGCCGACGAGATGCCAGGTCGGCGCCGCCGGCCGCCGAAACACGCCGCGCTCGGCAGGGACCCGGCCTCGCGGGTCGAGCACCACGCGCAGCGGGTTGTCGCCCTCGACATGGCGCACGGTCAGTTGCGGGTCGTCGGCATCCACCGTGCCGGCGCCTACCACCACGGCGTCGACCAGCGCCCGCATCCGGTGGAGATGAACCAGGCTCTGCGCACCGGTGACGTAGTGGGAAGCCCCGCTTGCCGTCGCGATTCGGCCGTCGAGGCTCTGGCCGATCTGCGCGATGACACGCGGGCCACGAGTGATGTCCGCCATGCACCACGGCAGCCAGATCGACAGCAGTTGCGCGGCCTCCTCGTCGACCTCGTGGGTACAGCGCCAATCGCCCCGGGCATCGATATCGAGCCGGTAGCGCCCATCGATGATAGCTCCCTCGAAGACGCCGTCACGGTTCAGATCCGCCGCATGACGAATCCAATTCCAGGCCTGCGGAGTATGTACAGGAGGAGCAGGAGGAGTACGAGCAGAGGAAGTACGAGAAGAAAAAGTCATGGTCATTCCTTGGCCAGACGGCATCACAGCGTAACAAAGAACGCCCCTCGGGCGGAGGCGGTTCGATGATGACCGCCATGGCCGCCAACGTTAAGCACCTTCGATCATGGATGACGATCACGGCTCTCGATCATGCAGAGACGGATCATGGATGACAGGATAAGGAGACGAGCATGCGACAGGTAGAACGCGCGATTTTCGATCTGCGACGTGGCCTTCCGGTTCTCGTACGCGCCAGTCATGGCGACGTGATGGTTCACCCGCTCGAGGGCTGCGACGACGAAGCCCTGGCAGCCCTGCACGCCTTCAGCGGCAATCAGCCCGCGCTGGCGCTGACCCGGCACCGCCTCTCGCGGCTGGGCATCGACTTCGAGCCCAGGGTCGGGCTGGTACCGATCGACCCCGCCGACCGGGCGAACGAGGTCATCGCCTGGGCCAGCGCCGAGGAGCAGCATTTCCCGCCGAGAAGTCGGCCGCTGGCCGCCAGCGATGGCAGCGTGGCGGCGCTGGATCTGATGCGCATCGGCCTCCTCATTCCTGCAGCAATCGTCGCCAGCGTCAGCGATGGCAAGCGCGCTCAGGTGGAAGCTCTCGTCGCCGAAGGCACCGTGCTGGCCGTTGCCGCCGAGCAGATCGCTGCCTATTCGGAGACGCGATCACGTTTCCTCAAACGCACCAGCGACGCGGAAATCCCGCTGTCCCACGCCGAACGCGCCAGATTCGTGATGTTCCGCGAGGCCGACGGCATGCGCGAACACATCGCCATCATCATCGGCAAACCCGAGGAGTGGAACGACGCCGTGCCGGTACGGTTGCACTCCGCCTGCCTGACCGGCGATCTCTTCGGCAGCCTGCGCTGCGACTGCGGCGAACAGCTCCGCGAGAGCGTGCGCACCATCGACGAACGCGGCGGCGGCGTGCTGCTCTATCTCGCCCAGGAAGGACGCGGCATCGGCCTGGCCAACAAGCTGCGCGCCTACACATTGCAGGACAGCGGGCTGGATACGGTGGACGCCGACCAGGTACTCGGATTCGGCGAAGACGAGCGCACCTACGGCGTCGCGCTGGAGATGCTGGAACAGCTCGACATCACCCGCATCGAGCTGTTGACCAACAATCCGGAGAAGATCGCCGCCATGGACCAGGGCGGCGTCGAGGTCGTCAACCGTCGCGGCGTCTACGGCAAGCTGACCAAGCAGAACCGGCGCTACCTGGACGCCAAGGCCAAGCGCGCCGGCCACTGGCTGGAAGAGGTGCTCAACGAGGGCGAAAGCGGGCCGGTGACGCCGCTCAAGCGCCCCATGGCCCGCTGACAGGCGCCTCGGACGAAGACCGACGTCCGGACGACGCCGATCTTCAGGCGTCGCCCGGATTCCGATTGCGCAGTGTGGTCAAATCGAAGCGCCCCGCTTCCTCGATCACCCGCGCCAGGCGGGCGCCGAAATGCTCGACCAGTCGCTGCCCGGTGTCGGCATCGGCCAGCGTCGCGTTGCCGGTGACACCGCTCGGATGCAGATCCTGGGCCATCCAGGCGTAGCCGGCATCGCCTTCAGGGCCTAGCGTGGAGCCGGCCTGCTCGCGAAGGCGGCCTTCGGAGACGGCATCCGCCAGATGATCGCGGCGTACCTTGTGCGGCGCGAGGTGCAACATCATCGCGGTTTCCAGGGCGCCGCCGTGCAAGCCATGACGCAGCTCCTCGGCGGGAAGCGCCTGCTCCGGGGGCGCGAAGCGAAAGTAGTTGGCCTTGACCACCAGCATGCCATGGGCGGCGCGCAGCTTGAGTGCCGCCAGATCGATGACCGCCTTGTTGCCGCCGTGGCTGTTGAACAGCACCAGACGCCGGATGCCGGCGCGATGCACCGCCTCGCCCAGCGCCTCGATCACGGTCATCGCCGTCTCCGGCATCAGGCTCAGCGTTCCCGCGAAATCGGTATGCTCCAGACTCGAACCCAGCGCCAGCGGCGGCAGCGCGATCACGCCCCGGGTCGACTCGAGCTGCCCCGCTGCCGCCGCGAGCAGCCCCAGCCCGATATCCAGATCGGTCGAGAGCGGCAGATGCGCGCCGTGCTGCTCGATCGCCGCCAGCGGCAACACCGCCACCGTCGTCTCGTCGACCAGCCCGGCAAGCTCGGTGCTGGTCAGATTCTGCCACTGATGAAGACTCATGCTTCCCTCCCTGACGAATCGGTTGCGATGGATACCGCCGACGTCTTCAGCAACCGCTCCGCGATTGCACTGTCCCTGACCACCCGTCGCGCCACGGCGTCGCGCAGCATCCGCTCGTCGTTGCCACCGCGGGGCTGAGTCTTGGCCAAGGCCAGCGTCAACCGCGAGCGCGCTCGGGTGATGCCGGTGTAGATCAGCTCCCGCGTGACGATGGGGTTGGCCCGCGCCGGCAGCGCGAACAGCACATGCTCGAATTCCGAACCCTGCGACTTGTGGACGGTCATGGCGAAGGCGGTCGCCGCCGCATCAAGCCGCGACGGCAGCACCTGACGCACGCCGTCGCCCTGCGGGAAGCAGACCCGCAGCCGCCCTCCCTCGTCGGGCAGCGTCAGCCCCAGATCGCCATTGTAGAGCCCGAGCTGCGGGTCGTTGTGCGTCACCATCACCGGGCGCCCGGCGAACCAGCCGTCGGTGCGCGAGATCCAGCCCTGCTGCCACAGCGCCCGCGCGATCCGCTCGTTCAACCCCTCGACGCCCCACGGCCCGCGTCGCAGCGCGCACAGCACCTGAAAGCGGCTCTGCAGCGCGAGGATCGCTGACGGCGAAGCCCCGGTCCGCAGCGCTTCGAACAGCTCCCGGTAACCTGACACCACTGCCCGCTCGAACGCCGTGGCGTCGATATCCAACGTCGCCAGATCCTCGAAGCCGCCTTTCAACACCTGGACAAAGCCGCGACCGTCGCCGGCATTGGCGGCTCTGGCGAGCGCTCCGATGCCGCTGTCCGCCCGGAAGCGAAAGCTCTTGCGCAGCATGGCGACGTGGTCCGCCAGCGGCTTGGTCTCGGCGGCGGCGGGCAGCGGCTCGCCGGCCACCGCCTGCAGATAGTCACGCAGGGACTCGGAATATCCCGTGCCGTCGCCGACGCCGGCGCCCGCGCACAGATCGCCCAGGACCGAACCCGCCTCCACCGAGGCCAGCTGGTCCTTGTCGCCGAGCAGAATCAGTCGGGCGTCCGCCGGCATCGCCTCGAGCAGCGCCGCCATCATCTCCAGGTCGACCATCGAGGCCTCGTCCACCACCAGCAGATCCAGGCTCAACGGCGCCTCGGCGTGATGGCGAAAATGGCGCGTGTCCGGACGCGCCCCCAGCAGGCGGTGAAGCGTCTGCGCCTCCTGCGGAATCGCGTCGCGCACGGCCGCCGGCACCGCCAGGCGCCCGACCGCCCCGGCGATCGACTCGGACAAGCGGGCTGCCGCCTTGCCGGTGGGTGCCGCCAGCCGGATACGCAGCGCCTCGCCGTCCCGCGCCAGCGACTGCTGCTGCAGCAGCGCCAGCAGTCGCGTCACGGTAGTGGTCTTGCCGGTGCCGGGGCCGCCGGAGATGATCGTCAACCGCTGGCGCAGCGCCAGTGCGCACGCCACGCGCTGCCAGTCAGGGTCGTCTCCCTCGCGCTGGTTGCCGGCGAACAGTGCCGCCAGCTGCTCCGCCAGTTCGTCGGCGACGGCCAGCGGCTGGCCCAGGCGCTGACGCAGGTGCGCCGCGACGCCGCTCTCGGCCTGCCAGTAGCGGCGCAGATAGAGCCGTTCGCCATCGAGCACCAGCGGCGTGGCGAGCCCCGAGGCCTCCCCGGCCAGCGCGACGATGGAGGACGCCGCCAGCACCGCCGCCCACCGCTGTGGCGTGACGCCCTCGAGCAGGGATTCCGGCAGCACCACGGCCTGCGCGGCGTCGTTCCCCTCCTCCAGCGGCGGCAACGACAGCGCGGAACGCGGCGCCTCCAGCACGCGGGATAGCGACAGGCAGACGTGACCGCGCCCCACCTGGTGGCTGGCGAGCGCGGCCGCCAGCCACAGCAACGGATCGTCGTCCGGATCGCGCTCGGCGAGAAAGATCGCGAAGTGGCGGTCGAGCTGGCGCAGCCAGCCGAGCTCCACCCACAGCGCCAGCGCCTCGAACAGCGCCTCTCGCGTCAGCGCCGGCTCGTCGACATCGAGCGCCAGGGTGAACTGATCCGCCTCGCGGGAATGCGGATCCGGCTGTCGGTCGGGTTTCTGCGACGAGGGTCGGCGGTTCATGAATGAGTCTCCCTGGACTGACGCAACAAGGCTCTCGCCGGCTCGGCGTCCCCTTCGAGCCAGGCATCCAGCGCCTCGATCAGCGCCCGGTCGGGGCGGCGATGGAACACCCCGGGGGCGACTTCGGACACCTCTTTGGGCGCATCTTCGGGTGCATCTTCGGGCGCGTCTTCGGGCGCCATGGAGAGCGGCGCCATGGAAAGCGACGGCTCGGCAAGCCCCCGAAGAAAGACATAGCAGGCACCGCCCACATGCCGGTCGTAGTCATAGTCCTCCAGCCGCGACTTGAGCAGGCGATGCAGCGCCAGCACGTAGAGCACGTACTGCAGGTCATAACGGTGATCCACCATCGCCGCGGCCAGCCGCTCGCCCTGATAATCCGCCGGATCGTCGCCCAGATGGTTGGACTTCCAGTCGAGCACGTACCAGCGCCCGCCCGCTTCGAAGGTCAGGTCGATATACCCCTTGAGCATGCCGTTGAGCTTGCGCGGCGCCAGCCGGGGCCGCAGTCCGGGCAACGGTTCGAGCCGGGTGACGAGCCGGTCCAGCGGTTCGCTCCACGCGTCCGAGGCCGGCAGCCAGAACTCCAGCTCGGTACGCCACGCCTCGAGCCGGTCGAGACGCACCGGGTGACCATCGACATGCATCAGCGGCAGCCGCAGCCGTTCGAGCAGCCAGGCGTGCAGCAGCGACGCCCAATCGGCGTCGAAGCCGCTCATCGCCAGGCGCCGTTCGATATCGCGGCGCAACGCCACGGCGTAGGCCGGGTCTTCCAGGCGATCGAAATCGAGCCTTTCCAGCAAGCCGTGCAGGAAGGTGCCCGGCCGCGGGCCTCGCGGGAAGTCGAGCAGCGAACGGATGCTGGGCCGCGGTACTGGATCGCGCTCGCGGCTGACCTCGATGTCCAGCGTCGCCGGCAAATCCTCGCTGGCTGCCGCCGCATCCTCTCCGCCGCCTTCGCCGTTCGTGTCGCGGTGCCACGCCTCCTCTCCCCGGTCGGTATCGCCCAGGGCCCGGCGCGCGTCGGCAATCAGCGAGGTATAGGAGGCGATCCACCAGTCGTCATCGATCTGCCCCCGAAAGACGCGTGCCGGCTTGGTCTGCGGTGCGAACGCATCGATTCGCAGCCGGTGAACCGGCGCCTCGGGCGGGGGCTCGATCGCCAGCCACCCGGCTTGCTGGCCTTCTTTCAACCGTCCCAGCAGCGCCGCGCCGTCGTCTTCCTTGTCGCTGCCCAGCAGCCGCCCCAGCGCCGTCTCGTGCAGGCAGCCGCTCTTGCCACGACCGCGGCCGACATGCGCCACGCCCAATCGGCAGGCGTAGGCGGCGCGGGTCAGGGCGACATAGAGCAGCCTTACATCCTCGTCGAGACGGGCCAGATCGGCCTCGCGCTGCTGGGCGTCGTCCGGCGACGCCACCATCACGCTGCCTTCGCCCTCCGGCGACTTCAACGCCAGCAGCCCGGTCTGGCGGTCCGGCTCCGCCGGGCGGTGCGAGCAGATGAACGGCAGCAGCACGATGGGATATTCGAGTCCCTTGGACTTGTGCACCGTGATCACCCGGACCAGATCCTCGTCACTCTCCAGACGCTGGCTGAGCGCCTGGCTGTCCAGCGTCTCGACGCCTTCCTGCAACGCGCGATGCCACCAGCGCAGCAGCGCCTGCTCACCGTCGAGCCGCTGCTGGGCGTTCTGCGCCAGTTCGCCGAGATGCAGCAGATCGGTCAGCGCCCGCTCGCCGTCGGTACGCTGGGCAAGCCGCTCGGCGATACGGAAGTCCCGCATGACGGTGCGTAGCATGGGCAGCACGCCGCGCCGCTGCCACTGGCGGTGGTAGTCGCTGAAGCGCTCGACCTCGCGCTCCCACGCCAGTTCGTCGGCCAGCAGCGGCTCCAGCGCCTGCGGCGAGTCGTTGAGGAGCTTGGTCGCCAGCGCCGCCTTGAGCCTGGCGTCCTGACGCGGCTGGGCCACGGCTTCGAACAGCTGCAGCAGCTCGAACGCCTGGGGCGTATCGAACACGCTCGAGCGCTCGCTCAGGTAGACGCTGCGGATACCGCCTTCGGCGAGCGCCGCGCGAACCTTGAGCGCCTCGCCGCCATGGCGGACCAGAATGGCAATGTCGGCGGGCTGCACCGGGCGCTCGCCCTTCGCCCCCTCGAACCGCCATGCGCCTTCCAGCAGCCGCTGCACCTCCGCCCGCGTCGCCGCCGCCATCACGTTCTGGTATTCACCGCGGGAATGGCGCTCGGTATCCGGCCACCAGACGCCCAGCGCCGCTACCGGCTGGCCGCCCCGGTCGACCAGCCGCGTCGACTTGGGGTTCGACTCGACGGCGACGAACGGAATCTCGTCGCTGCCGAAGGGTTGCGGATGACCCCGGAACAGCGCATTGGTGGCCTCGACCATGGCCTGGGTCGAGCGGAAATTGCGCATCAGCGTGAAGCGACTCGGCGTCGCCCGGCGCGCGCGCAGGTAGGTATGGATATCGGCCCCGCGAAAGGCGTAGATCGCCTGCTTGGGGTCGCCGATCATTAAAAGCGCTGTCGTGGCCGGATCGCTCTCCGGCGCACGGTAGATGTTCGAGAAGATCCGATACTGGACCGGATCGGTATCCTGAAATTCGTCGATCAGCGCCACCGGCAGCTCGTGGCGGATGCGCGCCGCCAGCCGCAGCGCCGCGCTGTCGTCGGCTCTCGTTTCGCTCTCTGTAGCCACTATGCCCGCTGGCCCGTCCGATGACGGGGCCGGCCGTGCCAGGGCGGCATCGAGATCATTGAGCAGGTCCGAGAACTCCCACAGCCCCTGGCGGCGCTTGTCGGCAGCGAAGCTCACCGCGATGCGGTCGCGGGCGTGGGCCAGCACCTGTCGGGCGACCGCGTCGAAGGGCCGGCCGTGGGCGGCGAGGCGATCGAGATGGGCAAAGAACGGGTGCGTTGGCGCTGTCAGCCCTTTCTGGGCCGCGCTCTTCAGCAGCGCCCCCGCGAGCTTCTCCTGACTCAGCCAGAAGCGCCCGCTGCTGTCGGTGATCTCCTCGGCGGCCTCGAACTCGCCCCGGGCCAGCCAGCTTTCGAACGCCGCCAGCCGATCGGCCAGCTCGTCGGGCTTGAACCGGCTCTTGTTGAGCACGCCATCGTGGAATGCCTCGGCCATCAAGGCGCCGATGGCATCGCGATCCCAGGCCGCCGCCAGCGCCGCTTCGATGGACTCCCGTTCGTGCAGCCCGCTTTCCAGCTCGGCGAACAGCGCGGTCAGGGAGTCCGGCGCTTCCACCGCCTCGCCGGCGACCCACAGCGGCTGGGGTTCGCCATCCTTCAACAATGGCCGCAACGCGGCCGCCAGCGCTTCCGGCCCGCTCCACTGCGAACGGATCTGGCGCTGCCAGCGCTCGTCGAGCGGATAGAACTCGCACCGCCAGTAATCCTCCACCGCCCGAGCCAGCAGCGCCTGACCATCCTGCAGCAGCTCGGCGGAGAAGCGTGCGCCGGCGTCGAAGGCGTGGCGGGTCAGCATGCGCTGGCAGAAGCCGTGAATGGTGAAGATCGCCGCCTCGTCCATCAGCCGCGCCGCCTGGTCCAGCCGCCGGGCGCCGCTGCGGCAGGCCGTCTCGCCCGCCGTGGCCAGCGGCTCCAGCAGTTCGGCCAGTACCGGATCGTGGCGATCCTCGGCGCTTGCCAGCAGCCAGTCGCGGGCCTGCTTGAGACGCGCCCGGATACGCCCGCGCAGCTCGGCAGTGGCGGCTTCGGTGAAGGTCACGACCAGGATCTCGGGCGGCGTCAACGGCCGGGGGAAATCCACCGTCTCGCGGCCGGGCAGCGGCCCCAGCACCAGTCGCACGTAGAGCGCGGCCAGGGTGAAGGTCTTGCCGGTGCCGGCGCTGGCCTCGATCAGATGATGGCCGATCAACGGCAGGCCGACGAGCTCGAGCGGGACGGTTTGTTCCCGGTTTTCATTCGTGACACCGCTCATTCGCTCGCCCCCCCTCGAGACCGGGTCGATGAGGGTTTCGATAACGGCTTCGATGACGCTGGCGTTGCCACCGCCTGGGAACGGAAATGGGAATGGGTCTGCTGGGACGCTCGCAACAGGATCTCCAGTATCGGTTGATAGTGGGCCACGCTCTCGCGGACGCCACCGGCCGCCTCGAACGTCTCGAAATCCGGCCACAGCTGGCCAAGTCCGCCTTCGCGCTGGGCCAGCGACGGCATGCCGAAGCCGCCCTCGTCGTACGCTTCCGCCAGCTGGTCGCGCCAGCCGGGATCGAGCGATTCCCCCGCCGCCAGCCCGCCGAGCGCCTCGCGATCGGCCAGGCTCCACAGCGTCTTGACCAGCGCATCGCTGGCGGGCAGCGGCGCGCACCAGGCGCGCCACCAGGTGCGAAGCCAGTGGCCGAGACTCGCCCGCGCTTGCGCCCTCTCCAGCGTCGGGAACTCCAGCCAGCGGTCCTCGAAAATCGCCGTCCACCGGCAGGGTGACTCTCCGCTGGCGTTGACCAGCAGCCAACGAACGTAGCCCGCGTAGAGTCGATGCGGCTTGCCAAGCTTCTTCCACGGGCCGTCTCCCGAGCCCTTACCATCGGGTTTGAAATGGCCGAAGTGGCTGGTCTCCAGCGTCACCAGGCCAAGACTGCCTGCCTTCCCGCCGTCATCGTTTTTGTCACCCTCATCGTTTTTGTCGCGGTCATCGCTTTTATCGAGATAAAGACCGTCGACTCTGGCCTCCAGCGCCAGCGCGGGACAGTCGGTCGTCGCGTCGATCGCGAACCGCAGCATGGGCGGTGTCAGCGCTTCGGCGCCGTCGACCCGGCGATGCCAGCTCTCCAGTTGGGTCTGCAGGCGCCTGAGCGGCGGCTCGATCGTCGCCAGGCCGAAACCCGCCGCCGGCAGCCGCCCTGCCAGACGCAGCCGGTCGGCGACCTGCGCCAGCGGCTCGTGGCGACGGCCGGCATCCAGCAGCTCGCGCTTGAGCGTGTGATCCTCTAGGGCATCGAGAATGAACGGCTCGCTGTCCTCGTCGGGCACGTCGGGATCCTGGAAGCGCACTCCCAGGCGGCCAAGGTAGACGCTCCAAGGCCGGCGCAACAGCCGCTGCAGATCGGCAAGCCCGAGCGCTTCCGCTGGCGCGGGCACGGCATCCGGCGCCGCTGGCTGCGCCATCTCGGTGTCTGGGTTCTCAGCCAGCAGATGCAGTGGCTCCCAGCTGGTATCGAAGGTGTAACGCGGATCGTCGGCGTGAAAATAGCGCCGCGAGAACGGCTGTAACGGATGCGCCTCGATCAGCCTCGCCGCCAGCGCCGCTTCGTCGTCCTGTGTCGAAGCGTCGCCCGAGTCCGGCCGCCAGCCCTGCTCCAGCGTGTCGAGCAGTTCGCCGATCAGCACCGAGGGCGGTCGTGGGGTGTTGTCGCGCTGATCGAAGCCGACCCAGGAGAACGTCAGCCGTTCGCGGGCGGAGAGCAGTGCCTCGAGCAGCAGGTAGCGGTCGTCGTCGCGGCGGGAGCGGTCCCCCGGACGCGGGCGCTGCGCCATCAGGTCGAAATCCTGCGGTTGGTGCGTGCGGGGATAGGCGCCGTCGTTCATCCCCAGCAGGTAGACCTGCCGGAACGGAATGGCGCGCATCGGCATCAGCGTGGCGAAGTTGACCTTGCCGGCCAGAAAGCGCTGGGCCAGGCCGCCCTCGTCGAGCTCCGCCCTGAGCGCGTCGCGCACCACGGCGAGGCCGATCGGCTGGGTAAAGGCGGCCAGTTCGCAACTCTGCTGCCAGCGGCCCAGCGCCTGATCCACCCGCGCCAGCACGTCGTGTTCGTCCAGCGCCGTGGGGGCGAACAGCGTGTCGATCAGGTGTCGCAAGCGCGCCAGCCACCCCTCCGGCGTGACGGCGGCGCTCAACGCCTCGCACTGGGCGGCCATCATGCGTATCAGCTCGGCCAGCCGCCCGGCGAGATCCGCTTCCAGCCCGCCCACCTCGTCGTAGGGCACGATCTCGTCGAACTGCCACGCGGCGCTGGCGGGTAACGGGCCGGTGGAATACCCCAGCAACATGCGCTCGAGCCCGAACGCCCAGCTGTTTTCATGCAATGCCGGAAAGCCGAGCGAGCGGCGGTGCGCGCCGGATAGCCCCCAGCGCACGCCGCTTTCCGCCAGCCATTGGCGCAGGCGCGGCAATTCCGACTCCTCGATGGCGAAGCGTGCCCGGAACGCCGGAACGTCCAGCGCATCGAGCAGCTCGCTCACGCCCAGCCGCCGTTCGGGAAGCTCCAGCAGCGACAGGATCAACACCATCATCGGATGCGCTTCACTGGCGACCTGATCGGCGATGGTGAACGGAATATGGCGGGGATCGTTGGACGGCAATTGACCGAAGACCGCCTCGATGTAGGGCGCGTAGACGTCGATCTCCGGCACCATCACCAGAATGTCCCGGGGCCGCAGCGGCGTACCCTGGCTGCTGGCTTCCTCGAACGCCGCCAGCAGCCGATCGTGCAGTACCTCCACCTCGCGCAGCGGCGAGTGCACGCTGACCAGTGACAGCGAGGCGTCGTCCGGGGCGATCAGCCGTTTGCCGCTTTCCCGGGTTCGTTCTCCGGGATGCCTGAGATCGAGAATGTCCTGCTGCAGCTGGTTGAGCAGCGGCGCCCGTTCGGGATGCGCTTCATCGACCGGATCGCGGAACAGGTCGGTCTCGACGTCGAAGCCGCCATCCTGGCTCTCGAACTCGTAGAGGCCGACGATGAAATCCCGCCCTTGCGCGCCCCAGGCAGCCAACAGCGGATTGGCCTGAAGGTGCAGCGCCTCCTCGTCCAGCGCCTCGAGCCATGGCGCTTCCGGGTGCCGGGACTGCTGTCGTGCCATCGCCTCGGCGGAGAGCCGCCCGGCGCGCTTGATCGCCTCCCGGTCGGAGACGATGTCGCCCCAGTAATGGCGACACGGATTGGTGATCATCAGGAAGACGTCGATGACGCCGGAAAGCGCGTGCAGCGCCTCCAGCGTCTGGGAAGGCAGCGCCGAGATGCCGAACACGAAGAGCCGGGGCGGCAACCCTGGCGGGCAGCTCTCCTGCTGTCTGGCGGCGCGCAGAAAACGACCATGCAGGCTGGCGCGGTGAAACGCTCGCTCGGTCGGGTCGGCGTCGGCGATCAACGCTCGCCATAGCGCCGGCTGCCAGCGCTGGTCGGCGGGCAGGTCGGCCGGAGCGTCCTCCCCCGCTTCCCAGGCGGCCAGCCAGTCGGGGCGGTAGTTGAGATACTGGTCGAACAGATCCGCCAGACGCACCGCCAGTTGCCAGCGCTTGCGCTCGGCCTGCTCGGCGGCCCGGCGCTGCGTGCCCTCCTCCATCGCCGCAGACGATTCGGCACCCTCGTCGCCGTGCGGTCGGCCCGCCGTAGCGCTTTCCAGCCCGGCGCTCAGATAGTGGGCGAGCGGCGCGAAGGTGACCGGGTCGCTGGCGATCTCGCCTTCCAGCAGCCGCAGGATGCGCCATGCCAGCGGGCGCTTGTCGAACGGCGAATGCAGCGGAATCGGCCGGCTTTCGCCGTCTTCTCCGGCCTGTTCGAGCACCGCACGATAGGCACGCCAGACGAAGCTCGACGGCAGCGGGAAATCCACCGAGGCGGCGATGCCGTCGGCCTCGGCCAGCGAGAGGCGCAGCCATTGGGCCATGCCGTTGGACTGCACCAGGAAGGTTTCCGGGGTCAGCGGCGGCAACCGGTGGCGCTTGATCAACGCCAGTGCCAGATCGTGCAGGTCTTCGAGGTGATTGGCATGCAGGACGCTGAACATCCGCTCTCCCGGGTTCTTGGATCGAGGGTCGATGAGGCTTCGACAAAGACGCCATCCTACCGTGGTGCGGGACGACGATCACCCGGTGCCTGTGGCAAGATGGGACGTTCTCGTGTCAACCATGTCGTCGCCGCCATCACTGCCTCCGTGGCAGCCAATGGCAACGTTCACGGTAGCCATGACGACCTCCGCAGTGACTAATAACAATAACCGTAGCAACAAGGACTTCCATTGACGACACCCGTCTTCCTCGCCGTGCTGGCCGGTGCTCTGATGCATGCCAGCTGGAACGCTCTGGTCAAGGTCGGCCTGGACCGACTGCTGAGCATCTCGCTGATCCAGGCCGCCTGCGCCGTGATCGCGCTCGCCGGCGTGGCCTTCGTGCCGCTGCCTCAGCCGGCCGCCTGGCCGTGGCTGGCCGTATCGACGCTTTTGCATATCGGCTACAACGTGTTCCTGGCCCGCGCCTATCGGGTCGGTGATCTCGGCCAGATCTACCCGATTGCTCGCGGTTGCGCGCCCCTGCTGGTCACGCTGATCAGCGTCTTCGCGCTCAGCGAACATCCGTCATGGATCGGCTATCTGGGTATCGCGGTGCTGGTGCTCGGCATTCTGTGCATGGCTTTTCGCGGCGGCACGGGGCCGCGGCTGGAGCGCGCCTCGCTGATCAACGCGCTGACGACCTCCGTCTTCATCGCCGGCTATACGCTGGCCGACGGCAGCGGTGCCCGCGCCAACGGCGATGCGATCGGTTACGTGGTCTGGCTGTTTTTGTTCGATGGCTTCGGCATGCTGCTGGCGCTGGTCGCCATGCGTGGCGTCCGCGCCCTGCCCGAGCTGACCCGCTACTGGCGGGTCGGCCTGCTCGGCGGCGCCCTCTCCATCGGTGCCTACGGCATCACCATCTGGGCCATGACCCAGGCGCCGATCGCGCTGGTGGCGGCGCTGCGGGAAACCAGCGTGCTGTTCGCCATTGCCATCGGTATCGTCTGGCTGAAGGAGCCGTTGCACCGCGAACGCTTGCTGGCCGGCGGCCTGATTCTGGGTGGCGTCATCCTGGCGCACTGGGGTTGATCGTCGACTGTCATCCTGCGTCAGGACTGCTAGGCTAGGAGCAATGACTTCTCGCTCTGCCAACGCCGCTTTACCCGCTTCCGGCGCGCATTCGCCCCATATCCGGACTCGAGCCATCGAGGCGACAGCCATCACCACGACAGCGATCGGCAAGGAGCCCATTTTGCCTCTCACCGCTCCACCGCACGCCACCAACACCGACGGCCAACCGCGCCGGGTCGGCGTCGAGCTCGAGTTCGCCGGCATCGGGCCGATCCAGGCGGCGCGTCTGGTCGAAATGACCTTCGGTGGTCGTGTCGAACAGCACAGCGCGCATCGACTGCAGGTCACCGGAACACCATGGGGCACGTTCCACATCGAGCTGGACAGCAAGTATGTCCACCCGGACGAACAGCTGCTCGATCGCGCTCGTACCACTGATGGTCAGCCGCCGGGTTTCGGCGAGCACCTGCGCGCCAGCGTGCACAGCCGTACCCGCGAATGGCTGGGCGATATGGTCGCCGGCCTGGTGCCGACGGAGATCGTCTGCCCGCCGATTCCCTGGGACGAGCTGGCGCGCCTGGACGAGCTGTTCGCGGCGCTGCGCCGCCACGGCGCGGAAGGCACCGATGCCAGCCTGCTCTACGGCTTCGGCCTCCATCTCAATCCGGAAATCCCTTCTCCCGAGGTGGAGAGCATACTGGCCTATCTGCGAGCCTATCTGATCCTGGCCGACTGGCTGCGCGACGAGATCGTCGTCGACGTGACCCGGGACATGCTGCCCCATACGCGGCCGTTTCACAGCGACTACACCCGCAAGATACTGGCACCGGACTACTGCCCCACCCTGCAGGCTCTGATCGACGACTACCTGGTCGCCAACCCGACCCGCAACCGGGAGCTGGACCTGCTGCCGCTGTTCGCCTGGCTGATGCCGGATCATCCCAACGCGCTGCTACGGGAAACGCTGGTCAAGCCACGGCCGACCTATCACTACCGCCTGCCCAACGCCGCGCTCTCCGACCCGGAATGGGGCGTGAGCGTGGAGTGGAACCGCTGGGCGGAGGTCGAACGTCTCGCCGCCGATCCGGATCGCCTGGCGGAGCGCAGCGCAGCCTATCGCGAGCATCTCGCCCAGCCGACCCTGAGCCGCTGGCTCGATTCCCTGCGTCACTGGATGCGTCATTGATGGCTTCACCGAAACACGCGGCGATAGCCCTGGGAAACGACAAAAGCCGTCCGCTGATCGGCATCACCACCTCGGATCACAAGAGCCTTCTGGCCTGGTGGTGCGACTGGATTTCGGTGTGGCGCGCCGGCGGCAGGCCGGTGCGGATCTCTCCGGCGCGCCCGCTACAGCAGGCGGTGGATGGCCTGATCATCGGTGGCGGCGACGATATCGGTGCCCAACGCTACGGGGGCGAGGTTCAGTTGAATGTCCGCGTCGACCCCGCCCGCGACGAGCTCGAGCTCGACCTGCTGGCCGACTACCTGCCGACCCGCGTGCCGATCCTGGGTATCTGCCGTGGCGCCCAGATGATCAACATCCACTGCGGCGGCAGCCTGATCGAAGACATCCAGACGACTTATAGCCACATCAAGAACCGGCGCACGGTGCTGCCCCGTAAGCGAATCGAGATCGAACCGTTCAGCCAGCTGGCCGACATTCTCAATCGCCGCTACTGCCACGTGAACAGCCTGCATCACCAGGCGGTGGATCGCCCCGGGGACGGCCTCAAGGTGGTCGCCCAGGACCGCGACGACCTCGTGCAGGCGATCGAGAGCGAACGCCACCCGTTTCTCATCGGCGTGCAGTGGCACCCGGAATTCCTGCTCTTCAGCCGTTCCCAGCAGCGACTGATCCGAGCGCTGGTAGAAGCCGCGAGGCACCGCGAGGCTGAATCCAGAGAGGCCACAGCCAGAGACGTCAACATCAGCGACGTCGAGGCCAGCGAGGCCACAGGCAGCGAGGTCAAAGCCAGCGCGGATCCGCCGTGAAGGAGACGGTAAACCAGCGCTGTTCGGCGGGGATGGAGAGACCTTCGGCGATCTCTTCCCGGATCCGGTCGAGTTCGGCGATCCCGCTACCGCTGGCGAAATCCGGTGTGGTAACGATGTGGATCTCGATGTTGTGCACCCGCCCGGTCTTGGCGACATAGCTCTCGAAGCGCTCCAGCCCCGGCCGCTGCATGACTGGCGCCATCGCCTCGCGAACCTCGCGGTCGAGCCGCGATGGCGCCATCATCAGTACCTCCCGCATGGCGCGATACACGATGCCTGCCGGCACCGGCATGAAGCCAAGCGTCAGCACCACCAGCAGCGTCGAATCCACGTAGGGTATCTAGGGCGCGAGAGCCGTCCCCTGCATCACCAGCGCCGCGGCAAACGCCACCAGCAGGGCGCTGGTGATCAGTGCCGCCATCAGCCAGTTCTGGATGTCGATCTTCACGAAGTCGGACCGGGCCTGACGGTTGAGCCGACGTTCGACGAACACCATCACGTAGCAGATCACGCAGACGATCAGCGAGTAGCCGATCGCCATGTCGACTGCCAGCGGGTTGCCGCCCTGAAGCAGCGTGCTGAGCGCATTGAGGAAGGCGTAGAAGCACAGCAGCAGCAGGATCGCGCCGTTGAGCGCCGCCGCCATCGGCTCGAAATGCCAGTAACCCAGCTGGAAACGTCGCGTCGATTCACGGGCGACCAGTTTCGATACCATCAGTGCCAGCAGCGACATCGCCGCATCGATCGACGAGAAGACGCCGTCGAACAGAATCGAATGCGACCCCGACAGCAGCCCGAATCCGACGCCGAGTCCCGCCACGACCAGCGTCGTGACGATGGATAGCTTGAGTGTCTTCTGCTCGAGGGAGACGTCCACGCCACACCCCTTTTCGTCTTGTTATGTGCGACTTGTCGTGTGCACCCTGGTACGCGGAACACCGGCCACGACGATGCCGAAGCTCAGGAAGGCATCACGGCCAGCCGCCGCCCTGCCGGGGAACGCAGCAGAAACAGGCCGATGACGACGCCCATGGCCGATAGCGCAACGACATAGATCGCCGGCGACATCGGGTACCAGCGCATCAGCGTGGTAACGATGATCGGCGTAAAACCGCCGAAGATCGCATAGGCGACGTTATAGGGAAACGAGAGCCCGCTGAAGCGAACCGCGGCCGGGAACGCCTTGACCGCTACCGCCGGAATGGCGCCGGTAATCCCCACTGCGAAGCCGGCCAGCGCATAGAGCGGCATCAGTTGATCCGGGCGCTGGCCAACGACGCTCATCATCAGCCAGTAGCTCGCCCCCAGCAGCGCGCTCCAGCCGATCATCGTCGCTCCGCTACCGAAACGATCGGCGCACCAGCCGGCGATCACGCAGCCCACGATCAGACACAGGATCGCCACCACGTTGGCCAGCGAGGCATCCAGCCCGGCGTACTGCGCCGCCAGCAGCGGCGGCGTCATCAGCATCACCACGACGATCGCCGCGGTCAGGATCCAGCTTACTGCCATGGCCAGCAGCACGCCGCCCAAGTGATCGCGAAGCACCGCCTTGACCGGCATCTCGGCGGCCAACGCCTGGCGTTCACGCATCTCGGCGAAGACCGGCGTCTCGCGCAGCCAGCGGCGAAGATAGACCGCCACCAGCCCGAAGATGCCGCCGAGCAGGAACGGGATTCGCCAGGCGCCGCCGGCCAGTTCCGCCGGGGTGAAGTAGGACTTCATGATCGCCGCCACCAGCGAGCCGATCAGAATGCCGGCCGCCAATCCTCCCGACAGCGTGCCGCAGGCGAGACCGACATGGCGACGCTGGACATGCTCGGTGACGAACACCCAGGCACCCGGCACCTCGCCGCCCACGGCCGCGCCCTGCAGCATGCGCAGCAGCACCAGCACCAGCGGCGCCAGGTAGCCGATGGCGTGATAGGTCGGCAGGCAACCGATCGCCAGTGTCGGCAGCGCCATCAGCAGGATCGATAGCGTGAACATCCGCTTGCGCCCCAGCAGGTCGCCGAAGTGCGCCATGACGATGCCGCCCAGCGGCCTGACCAGATAGCCGGCGGCAAAGATGCCGAAGGTCTGGATCTGGCGCAGCCATTCCGGCATGTCGGGTGGAAAGAACAGCTGGCCGATGACCGTGGCGAAGTAGACGAAGATGATGAAGTCGTAGAATTCCAGCGCGCCGCCGAGGGCCGACAGCGAGAGCGTCCTGATATCGTTGCGGGAGAGCGGGCGCGACGGGATCGTCGTGGGATCGTGAGCCATATCGGTGTTCCAGAAGGACGACGCCCCAGGGCGCCGTCACGGTCATTCCGGGCGAAGCCCGAGCCCCGCGCGTCGGCGTGGCGCGGGGCTCGAGAATCGGTTTCAGTGCTGCATCACCGCCAGGCGCTGGCCGCTCGGCGCCCGCAGCAGGAAGATGCCGATCACTACGCCGAGTAGCGCCAGCGCGGCGATATAGTATGCCGGCGCGGCGGGATGACTAGCCATCAGCGTCGAGACGACGACGGGCGTGAAGCCGCCGAAGATGGCGTAGGCGACGTTGTAGGAGAACGACAGCCCGGAAAAGCGCACCGCGGCCGGGAACGACTTGACGGCAACGGTGGGCACGACGCCGACGATCCCCACGCCGAAGCCGGCCAGGCAGTAGAGCAGCATCAGCTGGTCGGGCTGAGACGGTACCGTATGCATCATGATCCAGTAGGTGATTCCCAGCAGCAGGCTCCACAGAATGATGGTGATGCCGCTGCCGATACGATCGCAGCACCAGCCCGAGACCACGCAGCCGATGATCACGAAGACGATCGCCCACACGTTGGCCAGCGAGGCATCGATGTCGTAGAGCGACTGCAGCAGGCTCGGCGTCATCAGCACGACCACGACGACGGCCCCGGTAAGGATCCAGGTCACCGCCATCGACAGCACCACGCTATCCAGATGCCGGCTGAGCACCCGCTTGACCGGCAACCCTTCGGACAGCGCTTTCTTGGCACGCATCTCGGCGAACACTGGCGTCTCTTCCAGATAGCGGCGCAGGTAGACGGCCAGGAAGCCGAACACGCCGCCGATCAGAAACGGCACGCGCCAGCCGTAGGCGGTCATCTCTTCGGGGGTAAAGTACGACTTCAGAAACGCCGAGATGATCGAGCCGATCAGGATGCCGGCCACCAGCCCGGCGGCCAGCGTGCCGCAAGCGAGGCCGACGTCCTTGCGCGAGACGTGCTCGGTGACGAAGACCCAGGCACCCGGGACTTCACCGCCAACCGCCGCACCCTGCAGGATACGCATCAACACCAGCAGCAGCGGTGCCAGATAACCGATGGTTTCGTAGGTCGGCAGGCAGCCGATCAGCAGCGTCGGCACCGACATCAGGAAGATCGACAGCGTGAACATGCGCTTGCGGCCCAGCAGGTCACCGAAGTGCGCCATGATGATGCCGCCCAGCGGACGCGCCAGATAACCCGCCGCGAAAATGCCGTAGGTCTGCACCATCCGCAGCCATTCCGGCATGTCGGCGGGAAAGAACAGGTGGCCGATCACCGTGGCGAAATAGACGAAGATGATGAAGTCGTAGAACTCCAGCGCGCCGCCCAGGGCGGATAGCGACAGGATCTTGATGTCACCGCGTGACAGCGGACGCGACGGAGCCGCATCGTATTGAGGTGCGTTAGCCATAGCCGTGTTCTTTTTTCTGAGGCGTTGAAACGTGCGAGTGTCCAGTAGCCAACGTGCGTCACGGATGCTCGACAGAGGATGCCGTCCGCCGCATGAAGGGGCCATGACATTACCAGACTTTAAAAGTTCCGTCAGTGTGGGGTTGTCAAGCGACAACCCCTTCGGAGGTATCGCCGAGAGCGTCGGTTTTCCCGATCGACACAAAAAAGCCGGCCTCGCGGGGCCGGCTTTCGACATCACCGATGCTCAACTTTCCAGTTTGGCATCCAGCGAGATCCTGGCGTTCAGCAGCTTGGAGATCGGGCAGCCTTCCTTGGCCTTCTGAGCGGCGCTGTCGAAGGTTGCCTGGTCGGCCCCCGGAATCTTGGCTACGGTCTTGAGCTGGACTTCGGTAATGGTGAAGCCGCTGTCGTCCTGCTCCATGATCACGGTGGCATCCGTCTTGATGCTGTCCGGCTCGATGCCCTCTTCGCCCAGCATCATGGAGAGCGCCATCGAGAAGCAGCTGGCATGAGCGGATGCGATCAGCTCTTCCGGGTTGGTGCCGGGCTGACCTTCGAAACGGGTATTGAAGCCGTAGGGGCTCTCCTTGAGCGCGCCGCTCTCGGTGGAGACGACACCCTTGCCTTTCTTCAGGCTGCCTTTCCATTCGGCAGATCCGAATTTCTTGATCGTCATCGTCAACTCCTTCTGGTTTGCTATGACGTTTCGACGTCATCGGCCATCGCGGTGGATGGGATGAGGATCAGTGTAGACCACTTGCGCCAGACGTCATCCGCCCCGACTCACCGACTCCCGCGTGAGCCGCGAATTCGCTACGCCTTGAGCGCATCCAGCGCCGCGTCGTAATCCGGCTCGTTCTTGATCTCGCTGACCAGCTCGGCATGCACGACCTTGTCCTGCTCGTCGATCACGATGACGGCCCGCGCGCAGAGCCCCGCCATTACCCCGCTCTGCAAGGCGACGCCGTAATGCTCCCGGAATTCCGGATGGCGAAAGCAGGAGAGCGTGACCACGCGGTCCAGCCCTTCGGCGCCGCAGAAACGGCTCTGCGCGAACGGCAGATCCGCCGATACGATCAGCACCGCCGTGTTGTCGAGCCCGCTGGCATATTCGTTGAACTTGCGCGTGGACATTGCACAGGTCCTGGTATCGACGCTGGGAATGATGTTGAGCACCTTGCGGCGCCCGGCAAAATCCGACAGCGACACGCCTTCCAGCTCGCCACCGGTCAGGGTAAAGGCAGGCGCCGTCTCGCCGACGACCGGAAAGTCGCCTCCCACCTCGACGGGTACGCCGCCTCGCGTCACGCTCTGCATGGCTGTCTCTCCAAAAAACGATTCAAACAAGAGGAATGGATTTAAACGAAAGGAATGATTCAAGGGCGAAGCGATTGAAAGGATCGCAGCGGCGTATCCGGTGACACCCGCGCCACCGACCAGCATAGCCTATTCCTGTGCTTCGCACCCCGCCCGCGCCAGGACACGGCGCGATACCTTCAGCGCCTCTGAATCTGGCGCTCGCAACTTTGCCATGTTGCGCTGCGGGATCGATTCGGGATCGGGATAGCTCGCCAGCGCTCGTTCGAGCTCCGCTTCCCGGAGAATATGCACCATCGGGTAAGGCGAACGATTGGTGGCATTGGCCGGGTCGGCCGCCTCGACGCCGTCGAAGACGTAATCCGGGTGGAAGCTGGCCAACTGGTAGATGCCGGTGTATTCGAGCTCCTCCAGCAGTTGCTCCGCCAGCTCGAGCCAATCCAGATAGTCGTCGAAATCCTCCATGCCGGCCGGCGCGATCAGCAGCGTGGTGGCAATTCCGGGCTCGGCATCCAGGCGACGGCACTCCGTCACCAGTTCGTGGAGCAGCCCCTCGAGATCGGTGGCATCGGCCACCGCGTAGCGGATGGCGTCCCGTCGCGATTCGCGGCCAGCAAAGGGGCAGATATCGTGGGCGACGACGAAGGATTCCAGCCAGGCCCGCGTGCGGCCGATAAATGAAAGGTCGATGACGGAGAGCTCCTGAGTCAGGGACGTGAACCGAATGAGGCGATCGTACCCGTCGAAAAACGATTCACATGAAATCAATCGACGTCTCGCGGGCACCCGGCGATATTAATCGATTGTCGAGATAGACGGTTGCCGAGATAGACGATCGTCGAACCATAGGGTGATCGACAAAGCCATTTGCGAAACCCGCGAGTGGCAGCCAGCATAACAGCAACGCCTTAACGAACAGGGGGTTCCATGCCAAGTACGCCATCGCGCCCAAGTACGCCACCGTGCATCGTGCTGCCAGAGAGCCAGGCAGCGCCCTCGATATTCCTTCCGGCCATCGGCCAGGGGACCTGGTACATGGGAGAAAACCAGGTGCCGCGCCGGCAGGAAGTCGCGGCGCTGCGCCATGGGCTGGATCTCGGGCTGGAGGTCATCGATACCGCCGAGATGTACGGCGACGGCGGCGCCGAAGAGGTCGTCGGCGAGGCAATCCGCGGGCGGCGCGACGACGCCTTCATCGTCTCCAAGGTCTACCCCTGGAACGCCGGCCGGGAGAGCGCCATCGCGGCCTGCGAGCGCAGCCTCGAACGGTTGGGCATCGACACGATCGACCTCTATCTACTGCACTGGCCCGGCAACATTCCCCTCGAAGAGACGTTCGAGGCATTCGAACGGCTGCGTGACCAGGGCAAGATCCGGCGCTTCGGGGTTTCCAACTTCGATGCCGGCAACCTCAGAGCCATGGAGGCGCTGCCCGCCGCCGCCGACTGTGCCACCAATCAGGTGCTCTACCACCTCGGCTCCCGCGGCACCGAAGTCGATATCGTTCCATGGATGCAGGATCACCATATTCCGGTGATGGCGTACTGCCCGCTGGCGCAGGGCGGGCGGCTGCGATCCAAGCTGCTCTCCTCGTCCGTGGTCAACGACATCGCCGACAAGCACGGCGTCAGCGCTGCCCAGGTACTGCTGGCCTGGGTCATTCGCCCCACCAGTGTCAGTCAGGATGGAGCACGAGGCGTCATCGCGATTCCCAAGGCATCGAGCCTGGCTCATGTCGAGGCCAATGCCGCCGCGCTGGAGATCGAGCTCGACAGCGACGACCTCACCCAGCTCGACAACGCCTTTCCCGCCCCGAAGGAGCCGGTATCGCTGGATATCGTTTGAACCGCCCCGAGGTCAGAACGATCCCCATGGCGACACCGTTTCCTACAGCGGCAGCTGACCGGTGGTTGCCACCGAACCGCGCCGGGATGCCAGCCGATCCGCCAGCCGGGTCGGCTCCGGCAGCTTGGTCTTGCCCAGGCAGCGCACCACCCAGTCGACGGCGCCATCGAGGGACATTCGATGCCCCGGCGACACGAACAGCGGTTTCACCCCCTCCCGCGAACGCAGCACCGCGCCGATGGTGACGCGGCCACGCTCGTCGAGGGCAACGTCGTTCGGGTCCTCTTCGCGCCGACGGTCGGTCAACGGCGTCCATGCGCCCTTCTCCAAGGGCACGTCGCCAAACTGACCGCATAGCCGGCTCTTGCCCACGCCGATGGTGGGCAGATCGAGCCAGAGCCCCAGATGCGAGGCGATGCCCAGACGGCGCGGATGCGCGATGCCCTGGCCATCGACCATGATCAGATCCGGGCGCTGCGACAACTGCTCGAACGCCCCCAGCGCCGCCGGAATCTCGCGAAACGACAACAGCCCCGGCACGTAGGGCATGCGCGTCGGCTCGCGATGCACTACCTGCTCGATCAAGGTGAGCGACGGCCATTCGAGCAGCACCAGCGCCGCCCGCGTGGTCTCCCCGCCATCTTCGAAGCCGATATCCATGCCGGCGATCAGGCCGACCTCTCCCAGCGCCTCCTCGCGGACGATCCGTGGTGCCAGCTGCTTCTGCAAGGCGATCGCCGCCTCGGGCGTGAGATTCCATTCATGTAGCGCCATCCTGCGCCTCCCGCCATCCAGGTTGAGGACATCAGCCTAGGGCCTGTTGCCGTTTCATGCACGGCCGCGCCGCTCTCCGACCTAGACTCATCTTTCAATCCCGATTCGCCTTTCAATCCCGATTCGCCCTTCAAGTCCGATTCGGCCTTCAACGGACGCGACGTCGCGTTACACTTGGCGACGCTTTTGCCGCTTCACTCTCTCAGACGCAACAGGGCGCCGCGCCGTGAAACTACTCCACACCGCCGACTGGCACCTGGGCCAGTCCTTCCATGGCCAGGAACGCCATGTCGAACATCGCGCCTTTCTCGACTGGCTGCTGGGGACACTCGTCGAGCGCCAGCCCGACGCACTGCTGATCGCCGGCGATATCTTCGATGTGGTCAATCCCTCGCTACGCGCCCAGGAACTGCTCTACGACTTCATCGTTGCCGCCCACGCCGCGCTGCCGGCGCTAGAGATCGTGATGATCGCCGGCAACCACGACAGCGGCTCGCGCATCGAGCTGCCTGCGCCGCTGATGAAGAGCCTCAGGACGCACGCCCTAGGGCGCGTGCACTGGCTCGACGACGGCCGCCTCGACAGCGACCACCTGCTGGTGCCGCTGCACGACGCCGGCGGCGCGCTCAAGGCGTGGTGCCTGGCGCTGCCCTTTCTGCGCCCCGCGGAGGTGACCGGCGGCGAGATCGACGACTATCGCGACGGCATCGCGCGGGTGCATGGCGAACTGATCTCAGCCGCCGAGGCACGCCGCCAGCCGGGCCAGGCGCTGGTGGCGATGAGTCACGCCCATCTTCAGGGCGCCGCCGTCTCGGAGGCGAGCGAGCGTCCCATCGTCATCGGCGGCGAGGAGTCGGTTTCGGCGACGCTGTTCCCCGAATCGATCGCCTACGTCGCGCTTGGCCACCTGCATCGGCCCCAGCAGGTCGGCGAGCCACGCATCCGCTACAGCGGCTCGCCCCTGCCGCTCGATTTCAGCGAGAGCCACTATCCGCACCAAGTGATCGAATTCACCCTCGACGGCGAAGCGCTGGGCGGGATCGAGACGCTACCGATCCCGCGACACGTCGCGCTGCAACGCGTGGGGCCGGGCAGTCTCGAAGAGGTCGAACAGGCGCTGGAGACGCTGGAGACGGACGCCGCGCTCCCCGATGCCACGATGCCTCGCGAACGCTGGCCGTGGCTGGAGATTCGGGTCGATCTCGATGCGCCCCGCCCCGATCTGCGTGCGCGCATCGAAACCGCCCTGGATGGCAAGCCGCTGCGTCTGCTGCGCATTCACAGCCGCTATCCCAATGCCAGCTCGCAGGATGATGCGGACGCCAGTGTCGATCTCGACAGCCTGACCCCACAGGAGATCTTCGGCCGCACCTGGCAGGCGCGCTACGGCGACGCACCACCGGAAGAGGTGATGACGGATTTCGCCAGCCTCCTGCAGCAGGTTCAGGACGCGGAAAGCCAACAGGAGAACGATGTGGAAAACAAGGCATGAAGATTCTCGCCATTCGCCTGGAAAACCTCGCCTCGCTGGCCGGACTCCACGAGATCGACTTCACCGCCTCGCCGCTGGCCGACCAGGGTCTGTTCGCCATCACCGGCCCCACCGGCGCCGGCAAGAGCACGCTGCTCGATGCGCTCTGCCTGGCGCTCTACGGCAGCACGCCGCGCCTGCGTCAGGCGCCCCGACGGGACTCCCAGATCGCCGATATCAACGACGACACGCTGACCACCGCCGATGCACGCACCCTGCTGCGGCGGGGTTGCGCCAGCGGCTTCGCCGAGGTGGATTTCGTCGGCCGTGATGGCCGTCGCTACCGGGCGCGCTGGTCGGTGCGCCGTGCCCGCAACAAGGTCGACGGCAGCCTGCAGAAGACCGAGCAGTCTCTCACCGACCTGGACGCCAACCAGTTGCTCACCGCCCAGACGCGGGAGTTCGAAAAGCTGCTGCCCGAGCGTCTGGGTCTCAAGTTCGACCAGTTCACCCGCGCCGTGTTACTGGCCCAGAGCGAGTTCGCCGCCTTTCTCAAGGCCGACGACAACGAACGCAGCGAACTGCTCGAGCGCCTGACCGATACCCAGCACTATTCCGAGATCTCGAAGGCCGCCTATCGACGGGTGCGCGAGGCCAAAGCGACCCTCGAGGCCATCGAGACCCGCTTGGCGGACGCCCTGCCGGTGGACGCCGACACCCGTACCACCTACGAGCAGCAGGCCCGGGCCGAGGAGCAGGCGCTGGCCGAGTTGCAGGCGGAACTGTCGCGCCACCAGGCCCAAGGCATCGAGCTCGAACGCGATGCTCAACTCCTTCAGGCGTGGCAGCAGGCGGAAGCCGGCTGGCGCCAGGCCGAACACGAGTGGCAGCAGAACCAGACCGAGCGCCACCAGCTCGCTCAGCTCGACGAGCTGGCCCCGTGGCGGGAACGGGCTCGGCGACGCCAGGCGCTTGAGCGTATCTTGACCGCCAATCGCCAGACCCTGGCGGAACAGCGCCGCCTGTCCGAAGATGGCGACCGCGAACGCGAAGCTCTGGAGCCCCGGCTGGCCGCGGCGCGCCAAGCCCACGAGCAGGCCCGGCAGGACGAACGGGAAGCCCAGCCGCTGCTGGACGAAGCGCGCCGGCTGGCCGCCGATCTCGAATATCAGCGGCAGCAGCTCACCCAGCAGCAGCAGGAACACCGCCAGCTCGCCGACTCCGCACTGGCCGATGACCAGCGCCACGAAGCACTGACACGGACACGCCAGCCGCTCGAGGCGCGTCTCGATGAACAGCGGGCCGCGCTGGCGCGCTTGCTGGAAGCCACCGACGAGCCCGGCGAGCACGCAAACGAACACTCAAGCACATACCCAAGCGCCCACGAGCTGCGTGCGAGCCTGAACCGTCGACGCGACCTGGCCCAACATGAGCTGCAAACGCTGCAAAGCCTGCAGCATGACTGGCGCGAAGGCGAACGCCTGCACCGCGAGCAGACCGCGACACGCCAGCAGCTCGATGCCGAACGCCACCGGCTAAAGACGCTGGAAACCGAAGGCAGACAGGCCGCGGAACGGCTCAAGGCCGCCGAGTCCGAAGACGAGACGATCCGCGATCAGATCGAAGCGGCAAGAGCGGCCCGGAGCGAGAGCGTCGAACAGCTGCGCCAATACCTGCGGGAAGACGAGCCCTGCCCGGTCTGTGGGGGAACGGATCATCCCTTCCGGCACGCACCGCCAGCGCACCCCGGCGTCGCCATGATCGAGGCGATCGAGCGCCAGGAGCGGCAACGGCTCGAAGGCCAGCGCCAGCAGGTCGAGCGTGCCCAGCAAACCTACCATCAGTGCAGCGCCGACTATCGTGCCTGTCGCCAGGGCATGCAGGAAAGAGAGCGCCAGCTCGAGACGCTGTCCCGGCAGCTCGATCAGGCCCGCGCGGCGATCGATGCCCACGACGACGCCCCGGCGCTTCGCCGGAACGAGTCGGCCGACGGCTGGTTCGAGAGCCGGCGGGAACGGCTGAATCGGCAATGGCAGGAGGCCAGCGACCGTCTCGCCGCGCTCGACGACGCGGAGCGCCTGCTGCAGCCGCTGGAAGCCGACTGGCAACGGCTGTCGCTCGAGCTGGGCAAGCTGGAAGAGCGCCGCGCCCTGAATCGCCAACGCCTGCAGGCGCTCGAGGCGTTGTTACCTTCACGTCAGCAGCAGGTGGAAGATATTGGCAGTCGGCTGGCGGCCCGGCTTGGCAGTCACGAATCCGTTCCGGCCTGGCAGGCAGCGCTGGAACGGCAGTGCCGGCAGGCGGAAGCGACCCTCGAGGAGCATCAGGCGCGCTGGCAGACGCTGGCCCAGACCCACGCGCAGCTGAGCCAAAAGCTGGTGGATCTCGAACAGCGCCAGCAAGACGCCCAGGCCGAGTTCGACGAACTCGACGGCGGCTGGCAGGCCTGGCGCCGCGAACGCCCTGCCCTCGACGACGAGACGGTCGAGGCGCTGCTGGCCGTCAGCGAAGCGGATCATCGCCGGCGGCGGGAGGCCCTGACCAGACTGGAGCGCGACCTGGCCGCCGCGACCGTCAAGCAGGAGGAGCGCCGACAGGCGCTGCACGATCAGCGTCGCCGGTTACTGCCGGCATCGGACGAGAAGGACCTGCTCGACGAGGCCAACAGCCGCGAGCTGGCGGGGCAATTGGCCCGCCAGCGCGAGACGCTGCAGGCGTTGGAACGACAGCGCGACGAGCGTCAGGAGAGTCGCGATGCGGCCCAGCACCGGCTTCGCGAGGACAACCGCCGCCGCCAGGCCCAGCGCGAAGGCGCCCAGGCGCGCGAGGCGGCACAGCACGAGCTCAATCGCTGGCGGCTGATCGGCGACCTGATCGGCAGCGCGGATGGCAAGCAGTTTCGGCGCATCGCCCAGGCCTACAATCTCGATCACCTGTTGACCCACGCCAACCAGCACTTGCGGGCGCTGACGCCCCGCTACCGGCTGACGCGCGGTGGCAGCGAGCTCGGCATTCTGGTGATCGATGGCGACATGGCCGACGAACGCCGCTCGGTGCATTCGCTCTCCGGCGGCGAGACGTTCCTGGTCTCGCTCGCCCTCGCCCTGGGTCTGGCTTCGATGGCATCGCACCAGTTGGCGATCGAATCGCTGTTCATCGACGAAGGCTTCGGCAGTCTCGATCCGGCGTCGCTGGCACTGGCAATGGATGCCCTCGACGGCCTGCAGGCGCAAGGGCGTCGGGTCGGAGTGATCTCCCACGTCCAGGAAATGCACGAGCGAATTCCGCTGCAGATACGGGTCGAACCCAGCGGCAACGGCGCCAGCCGAGTGGCGATTCGGCACCGCTGAGGAATCCGCCCTGCCGGACCATTGGCATCTACACCTCGATTGCCGCCCGGGCCATGACCTGGGCGGCGGCGCCTCTGGCCGCAGGGAACGTGCTGTCTTCGATGATCTTGATCGGAACGGATTGGGACTTCCTGAGCAGATCGTTCTGATGGTCGTGGAAGTAGGCCAGGGCCGGCTCTATCAGACGCGCTTCCAACCGCATCAAAGAGCCCCCCAGAATCAGCATCGAGGGATTGAGCGTATGGTGCAGATTGAGCATCAAGAGCCCCAGCGCTTCTCCCGCACGCTGGATCAGGGCTTGAACGGCTTCCTCGTCGGCCCGGGCCTGTACCGCCGCGCTGAGACTGGCCTCCGGCTCGACGTTCAGCGCTTCGCGCAGCGCCCACCCGCTTACCAGCGTTTCCGCACAGCCGCGGTTGCCGCAATGGCAAAACGCGCCGCCAGGCTGGATCACGGTATGTCCGATCTCGCCAACCAGTCCCTGATATCCCCTCGGTACCACGGGGAAATGTTCACCGCTGACCACGCCGCAGCCGATACCGATGTCGGCGCTGATGTAAGCGATCGACTCGGGCGGCACGCCGTCGAAGAAGTAGAACTCACCGAACGCAGCGGCATTGGCCTCGTTGTCCAGCAGCCATACGCCACCCGGCAGATCCGGCTGTTCCCGCAGTAACCCCAGAAAGTCGATGTCGGTCCAGCCCAGATTGGGCGCCAGTCTGAGAATGGGGGCGCGGGGAGAAACGGGGCCGGGCACGGAGACGCCGAGCCCGAGGCAGGAACGCCCTCCCAGGGCGGGATCCTGACGGAGCTGCACCAGCAGCTGTGCAAGGCGCGTTGCCGTGGCCTCGGGCGTGGTGGGAGAAACTTCCTGGTGAAGGCTCGCCAGGATCTCTCCCACCAGATTGCAGGCAACCAGCCGCAGGCCCTTGACCCCGACCTCGGCGCCCAGCATGTAGTGACGATCGCCATCGAGATAAAGCGCTCGCCCCGGGCGCCCGCCACCACGTGAATGCAGCTCACCCTCACGCAGCCAGCCACCCTCGGACAACGCCTGTACCACGCTACCGACGGTGGCCTTGGTCAGACCGGTCTGGAGGGCGATATCCGCCCGCGACAATCCAGGACTGCGCCTCACGGTGCTGAGAATGGTGCTGCGGTTGAGACTCTTCAGATAGTTGAGATCGCCAGCGACTTGCGGCGTGAAGGAATTCGGCATGGGCGAGGCGGCAACATCGAGTAATGGCTGATTGAGACGACTATACCAAAGCCCGACGAGTTCGGCCGAAAAGCGTCTGCCATGGCGGGACCTAAGGAAACGCTGCATAAATCCCGCCACAGCTGCCTGATCGGCACCGGTGGGGTAGAATCTGACCTTCCTGCCACCGTCTGACAGAGCCTCCCG